>CAZYGP010000085.1:0-500 GCA_964647265.1 uncultured Acidimicrobiaceae bacterium
GCTCCCTGCGTAGGAGTGGCTCACCGCCCGTGAGCCGCACCTTCGTGACACCGAGCGAGACCGCAGCACGCGTGAAGCGGGCGATCTCGTCGTACGTGAGGATCTCCGGCCGCGACAGGTACTCGTGATCGTCGTAGACCTCCCGAGGCATGCAATACGCGCATCGGAAGGTGCAACGATCCGTCACCGAGACCCTCAGATCCCGCAATGGTCGACCGAGTGTGTCCTTCGGCATCCGACAACGGTACCCGACGCGGGTACAACGGGACCCGATACAGGGGGACTCAGTGCGCGAGGTCGAGGAACTCACTCCTGGTCCGGGCATCGGATCGGAAGGTTCCGCGCATGGCGCTCGTCACCATGTTGCTGTCCTGCTTCTGGACGCCTCGCATCATCATGCACAGGTGCTTGCCCTCGAATACGACGCCCACGCCGTGCGGGTCGAGGATGTCGGTCATGGCATCCGCAACCTGGTTGGTGAGCCGCTCCTGGACCTGGAG
>CAZYGP010000085.1:510-8334 GCA_964647265.1 uncultured Acidimicrobiaceae bacterium
TTGCCCTTCGGCAGGTAGGCGACGGTGGCCTTCCCGAAGAACGGCAGCATGTGATGCTCACACATCGAGTAGAACTCGACGTCGCGCACGACGACCATCTCGGAAGCACCTTCAGCATCGAAGATTGCGTCGTTCACGACGTCCTCGAGGGATGTCGTGTAGCCGCTCGTGAGGAAGTCCATTGCCTTCGCGACACGCAGGGGTGTGCGCAGGAGACCTTCCCGATCAGGATCCTCGCCGATCTCGACGAGCTGCTCGCGGATGAGGCCCTCGAGCCGTGGTGCGTAGACGTTCTCGACATCGTCGAAGTCCTCCACGGCCCTCACGGAATAGGGTGTGTTGAGTCGGATGGCCATGTTGGGAGTCACCTCCGGAGGGTCGGACGCCACGGCGATCGCGATCTCGAGGGTCGTCTGCCCCGTCGCCGGGTGTACCCAGCGCGGCGCGACCTCCGCGATCGGAACGGCCACGTGGGCCTGCGTCAGTACGTTCGGGTCCGGGACGGACCACCCGTCGAAGTCCTTGACGAGATCGCCGTAGAAGGCGATGTCCAGGTCGATCGTCCGCGGTGCATCCCTGTCATCGGTACGCACCCGTCCGAGTCCCTGCTCGATGGTGTGGAGGACCCCCCTGAGCTGCTCTGGATCGAGATGTGTCGTTGCCACGATCGCGGCATTGAAGAAATCGGGGGCGTCGGGAGGACCTCCGACCGATGGGCTCTCGAAACAGGTGCTCACCGAGCGCACGGCGACGTCGGGATGCCTGCGGAGGCGACGAATCGCCTCCGGCATGCACCGTTCCCTGTCGAGGTTCGAACCCGCGACGATGACGACGGTCGTGTGGTCGGTAGAGGTGTCCATGTCCCTCCCTACGTACGGATGTCAGCGCGTGACCGGATGATGCTTATTCCCACCGATCGGGCATGTCTGAGGGCCCCGGGCTTCTCGACCGTGACCTCGACCTCACTGACACGGTCGTCCTCGAGGCAGATGTCGGCGATCTCGTGGACCAACCGCTCCACGAGCAGGGGAGCGCCCTCCTCGATGTGGGCGATGATCCGTTTCGTGATCGTCCGGTAGTTCACGGAATCGGCGATGTCGTCCGAGGCGGCCGCAGCACCAATGTCGACCGACATCGCGACGTTGACGAGGATGTCCTGGCGGTTCACCCGTTCGTCCGGGTTGATGCCGATGATGCCGCTGACGACGAGGTCCTTGATGTGTATGCGATCCATCGCAGCAACGGTAGCCGCGACCGTCGGGACCCCGCCCTGCCCAGTCGGGTCCCGACGGCGTCACACGAGGTGGGCGCCGCCATCGAGACGGATGATCTCCCCCGTGACGAAGTCGTTTCGTGCGAGGAACACGACGGTGTCGGCCACGACGGCTGTCCCTCCGACCCGTTCGAGAGGCAGCTCCGCTGCGAGCGCGTTCACGTAGTCGTCACCCTCGCCGGGGGGCGGCAGGATGACGCCGAGCGCCACCGCGTTGACGCGGATCCGTGGCGCGAGGCCGAGGGCGGCCGCCCTGGTGAGGGTGTCGATACCCCCCTTGGCGAGCATGTACGAGACGTGCTCGCGGTACGGGCGATGGGTCTTGACGTCCGTGATGTTGACGACCGCGCCGTACTCGTCCGCCGGTAGGGCGGCGGCAAACGCCTGGGTGAGCATCAGAGGCGATGCGAGTGTCAGGTCCTGCGTTGCGCGGAGGCGGTCGAGGGTCACGTCCATCACCGTGTCGGACGGGAACCCGGAGGCACTGTTCACGAGGACCGAGATCGGTCCGAGTGCCTCGGTGGCGGCCTGGATGAGGGCCACCGAACCCGAGGGATCGGAGAGGTCCGACGACCCGATCGCGATCCTCACACCCGTTGCGGCGAGCTCGTCGCGCAGCTGCTCGGCCGGGGCCGCCGACGAGTTGAAGTGGATGAACACGTTGCAGCCCGCACCGGCGAGGGCCGTGGTGATGGCCCTGCCGACCCTGACTGCCCCACCCGTCACCAACGCGTTCCGTCCTGGGAGCTCCATGCCGCAAAGGTAGCGCCGCCGGTCACTGCGTTGCGTCGAACTGCCCGTTCGGGCAAACCACCCTTCAGTTGCCCTCCGTTCTATGCTCTGGCCGGTGAGCAAAGAGGATCCGAAACCGGGCCGGTGGATACTCCCGACCGCGATCATCGCACTGATCGGGTTCACCTACATCTTCGTCAACGCCCTCCCGGCTGCAGACGTTGCAGCATCGACCACCACGACGGTACCTGTCGCGACCACGACACTCCCCCCAGAGACGACGACATCGACCCTCCCCGCCGAGGTCCTGGCGTTCCTCCTCGAGGTCGATCGGTTCGACACGGCTGCCCAGGACCTCCTCACCAGGCTCACCCAGGTGAACGACCAGTGGGAGGCGAGGGACATCACCGCGGACCAGGCACTCGCGGGATTCGAAGCGGTTCGTGACGATGCGCAGGTCCTCGCGAACCAGGTCGCGGCGACGACGGTGCCGAGCGCGTTCCAGCCCTCCTGGCCGGACACGATCACGGGTTCCCAGGCGCTCGTGACGGCCGCCGACGCGGTCATCTCCGGTCTCCAGGCTCCCGATGACGGCACCCTGCGACGCGAGGCGGTCGCGGCCTACGGCACGACGACGGTCGCATTCCAGGATCAGCTCGACCAGGTCCGGTCGGTCACTCCCTGATCTCCCGTTCGGGGGAGGTCGCTCCGGCTACTCGGCCAAACGGCTGCAGATGGTGTTCGTCATCATCGAGGCGACGATGTACGGATCAGCATTCGCGTTGGGGCGACGATCCGCGATGTAGCCCTTCTTGTCGACTCCGACCTGCCATGGAATCCGGACCGATGCACCCCGGTCGGACACGCCGTAGCTGAACTCGGACCACGGAGCCGTCTCGTGGAGGCCCGTCAGGCGCTGCTGGATACCAGCTCCGTAGTTTGCGACGTGCTCCTGGGCGACCTCGCCGAGCGCTTCACACGCGGCGATGATCGGATCCCATCCCTCGCGCATCGCCTTGGTCGAGAAGTTCGTGTGCATGCCTGCACCGTTCCAGTCGCCCGCTACCGGCTTGGGATTCAGTGTGGCGGAGATGTCGTAGTCCTCGGCGATGCGGTACAGAAGCCACCTCGCGAGCCAGATCTGATCACCGACCTCGACGGTGTCGACAGGGCCGATCTGGAACTCCCACTGGCCGATCATCACCTCGGCGTTCGTCCCTGAGATCTCGAGCCCTGCCTCCATACAGGCCCACGTGTGGTCCTCCACGACGTCACGGCCCCAGATCTCGTCGGCACCGATTCCGCAGTAGTACCCGCCCTGTGGTGCAGGGAAGCCACCGATCGGCCAGCCGTGGGGACGGCCGTCCTTGTAGAAGGTGTACTCCTGCTCCATGCCGAACCACGGCTCCTGGTCACCGTACTTCTCCTGTGCGGCAACGGCCCTGACCCGTGTGTTGGACTCGTGCGGTGTCATGTCCGTGTTGAGGACCTCGCAGAGGACGAGCTTGTCGTTGCCCCCCCGGATCGGATCCGGTACGACCTTCACCGGGTTCAGGACACAGTCCGAATTGGATCCCGGAGCCTGCTCGGTCGACGAGCCGTCGAAGCCCCAGATGGGGGGCTCGATCCCGTCGGGAACGACCTTGGTCTTCGACCTCAACAACGCGGTCGGCTTCCGACCATCGATCCAGATGTACTCCGCTCGATACGGCATCGTTCCTCGCTTTCAGCGGTGGTGGCGTGATTCCAGCGCGCAGCAGCGCCTGAACGCACCGGAGGATGCACCGGTGCCGTTTCACAGGGGTAACGTCCGTGTGAACGCTCTGTTACAGACCGAGCCAGGGGCTGGTGAAAGGGCCCGGACTCCGTACGCTGTGGTCAGTCACGCCGAGAGGTATCCGTGGAACGACCAACCGACTACGTGCTCAGCACCGTCAAGGAGCGGGGCATCAGATTCATCAGGCTCTGGTTCACCGATGTCCAGGGGTTCCTGAAGTCATTCGCGATCACACCTGCCGAACTCGATCTCGCGCTCGAGGAGGGTGTCTCTTTCGACGGCTCGTCGATCGACGGGTTCTCACGTTCGCACGAAGCCGACATGCTCGCGAAACCGGATCCCTCGACGTTCCAGATCCTGCCCTGGCGACATGACGATGCGGGCGTTGCCCGAATGTTCTGCGACATCGTCACGCCGGACGGCGATCCGTTCGCAGGCGACCCCCGCCACGTCCTTCGCCGGAACCTCCAACGCGCAGCCGACCTGGGATACTCGTTCTACGTCGCTCCCGAGATCGAGTACTTCTACTTCCGCGACGCGTCTGCGAACCCCGAAGTCCTCGACAAGGGCGGATACTTCGACCTGACACCGCTCGACGTCGCCCAGGAGTACCGCCGCTCGACCATCATGAACCTCGAGGCCCTCGGGATCCCGGTCGCGGTGAGCCATCATGAGGTGTCGCCGTCACAGCACGAGCTGGACCTCAGGCACACGGACGCCCTCACCATGGCAGACAACATCGTCACGACTCGCCTGACGGTCAAGGAGGTCGCCCTCGAACATGGGATCTACGCGACGTTCATGCCCAAGCCCCTCGCCGCGTACGACGGATCCGGAATGCACCTCCACCTGTCGCTCTTCCAGGGAGACGAGAACGCGTTCCACGATCCGAGTGGCACCTACGGCCTGTCGAAGGTCGCACAGGGTTTCATCGCCGGCCTCCTGACGCACGCTTCGGAGATCACCGCTGTCACGAACCAGTGGGTGAACTCCTACAAGCGCCTCGTCGGAGGGTTCGATGCACCGACCTACGAGACATGGGCGCGAAACGACCAGAGCGCCCTGGTCCGCGTTCCTGCGACGAAGAAGGGGAAGATCGACTCGACACGGATCGAGTTCCGCTCGCCGGACCCTGCGTGCAATCCGTACCTCGCCCTCTCCGTCATCCTGGCTGCGGGACTCGACGGGATCGCGAACAACTACCCGCTTCCCCCGGAGACGGGTTCGGATGTCCTCAAGATGTCACCGGAGGAGCGCAGCGCGGCGGGGATCCGTAGGCTGCCGAGCAACCTCGCTGAGGCGATCCATGCGATGGAGTCGTCAGAACTCGTTCGCGAGGCCCTCGGAGACCATGTCCACTCGTGGTTCCTTCGCAACAAGCGACGCGAGTGGGCGAACTACGAACAACACGTGTCCCAGTACGAACTCGAGGAATACCTTCCGGTGCTGTGATGTACGTCGCCGTCTACCCGGGCTCACCCAACGCAACGCTCACGGCGGCACTTCTCGCCTGCGGGTTCAAGCCCGTCCCCATCAGCGACGTCGCTGACGCCTCTCGCAAGGCGCCAGGTCAGGGCTGGGCGGCTGCCGTCGTCGAACTCGGCGACATGCCAGACCTCGCCGCGACGATCGCGGGGAAGATCAGGGCCGAGCTCGATGTCCCGGTTCTCGTCGTGGTGGATCGGACGCTGACATCCGATCTCGAGAGTGCGGTCGACTTCGACGATTTCATCCTGACACCGATCGACCACGCAGAGCTGCGGGTCCGGCTTGGTCGTCTCGGAGTCGTCGAGGCAGATTCACCGGACGATCCGGTACTGCGGTTCAACGACCTCGAGCTGAACACCGCGACATATCAGGCGACGATCGCCGGAAGCCCGAGGGACCTGACCTACATGGAGTATGAGCTCCTCCGGTTCCTCGTGGAGCACCCGAACAGGGTCTGGAGTCGTGAGCAGATCCTGTCCAAGGTCTGGGGCTACGACTACTTCGGGGGCTCGAGAACCGTCGACGTCCACGTCAGGCGCCTCCGTGCGAAGCTCGGCGAGGAGCGCGCGTCGTGGATCACGACCGTTCGGTCGGTCGGCTACCGCTTCGGCTGAACCGATCAGGCGAGCTCCGGCCAGTTCCGGCGCCTGGTGAGCTCCTCATATGTGAACCACACGACCGTCGCCTGGAACGCCGACGATGCGGCCGTGGCGACGACCGAAAGCCCAAGGCCGGTCGCGCCGGGAAATCCGCTGAGGATCCCGAACCCGATGTTGACGGCGAACACGATCGCCACGAGCGCGAACACCGTGAACCATGACCCCCGCACGAGGGCGAAGGCGGATCTGACGGATCGGACAGGGCCCTCGTCACCCACGACAACAACGGCGATGAGAGGGGTGAGGGACACCGCCGCCCAGATTCCGGGAACGAGCAGGAGCATGAACCCCACGAAGACGATGCCGACGCCCAGGAGGACCGCTCCGACGAGGACACCGAAACGGCGTCCTACGAGCGCGCTCGCGGCCGCGGTGTCGACCCGGTCGCCCGAGGCGGCCTGGACGACCATCGCAACGAGGAACGCCATCAGGACGAGGTTGATCGAGAACACGACCATGCTCGACCCGAGGAATGCGAGGGCCGCTCCCAGGGTGATCTCCTCCTCCTCGACGATCACGTCGGCGAGCCCGTCGAGCGACAGCGCTGCCACCAGACCGATCGCGACCTGGATCACGCCGACGACGAGGGCGGGACCCACGAAACCCTGCCATCGCCTCGCGAGCAGGTCGAGCGACAGGTTCAGAACCCTGCCGATCACGGTCGTCCCCTGAGGCCCGGTTCGGCTGGACGAACCGTGCCTGCGGGCTCCGTGCATCGGACGGGGACGTCAGGCGGCGCCAAACCTGAACACCGTCGTCTCGTGGAAATGGTCGCCCGGATCGAGTCTCGTCGATGGTGCCTCGGCGAGGTTGGGAGAGTCGGGAAAGTGCTGCGTCTCGAGACAGAGCCCACCGTGCACCCCGAGCGGGACACCGTTCCTCCCGATCCGTGGCCGGATCACGTTGCCTGAGTAGAACTGGACGCCCGGCTGGGTCGTTGCCACATCGAGCCGACGTCCGCCTGCCAGCACGGTGGCGCACTCGCGCATGATGCCGGAAGGACCCTCCACGACCCAGCAGTGGTCATAACCACCGCCGAGGACCAATTGATCATCATCGTCGAAGATGCGCTCACCGACCGCATGGGGTTCCCGGAAGTCCATCGGTGTGCCCTCGACGGCGAGGAGGCGGCCCGTCGGTATCGTCGCATCACCGATCTCGAGGAACTCGGAGGATTTGATCACGACGGAGTGGTCGAGCACGGATCCGCCGCCTGTGAGGTTCACGTAGACATGGTTCGTGAGGTTCACCACGGTGGGTTCGGTCGTCTCCGCTTCGAAGTCGATCGTGAGTGAACCGCTCCGGTCGAGCCGGTAGGTGACGGTCACGGCGAGCTCACCTGGGTACCCCTCGTCGCCTGCGGGGGAGACATGACTCAGGGCGACACCCACCGAGGTGTCGTTCTCGACGGCAGTCGCGTCCCACACGGCCATGTCGAAGCCGACGGCGCCCCCATGGAGGTGGTGGTTCCCATGATTGCGTGTGAGCTCGATGATGCGGCCGTCGAGCTCGAACCGTCCGTGACGGATCCGATTCGCGAACCTTCCCACGATTGCCCCGAAGTACTGCGGATCCTCGAGCCACCCATCGAGGTCGTCGAATCCGAGCGCGACATCGATGACGTCACCATCCGCGTCCGGCACCTCGATGGAGGCGATGATGCCGCCATACGTGAGTATCCCGACTGTGATGTCACCGTTTGTGAGGTCGAAGCGATCGACCAGTCGGCCATCGGGGAGCCGACCGAACGGGCGCTGCTCCAACGCACTCACGAGGAGCCGCCGGGAACGCTCATCACCCGAACTCGATCCCCTGGGCCAACGGAAGGTCACTGGACCAGTTGATCGTGACCGTCTGGCGCCGCATGTACGTCTTCCACGAGTCGGAACCCGCCT
>CAZYGP010000086.1:0-8232 GCA_964647265.1 uncultured Acidimicrobiaceae bacterium
CTGGTCGACCGTCGAACGGAGCATCTGGTGGAAGAAGTCGTTCGCCGTCGACCGGTACTCCTCTTCGACGAGCGAGTCGAACGATCGTGCGAAACGCGGGTCTCTCGCCACGAGCTCACACAGCGTTCGGTCGTACACCTGCCACCCGGAGAAGATGTCGGCCTCTGGTCGCTCCGAGAAGACCTCCACCATGACGTCGGCGAGGGCGTGGGCCCCTGTGCCCGCCTGGCGTGAGATCGTCACGAAGGGGTGTCGATCGGGCGGTCCCGGAGCGGGCCCCTGCACTCGCTCGGCGGCGAGGGTCGCCCTCAGGTATCGATCGATGTCATCGATGCGTCGCATGGCCCTCTCACACCCATTGTCGCACCGCCAGGTCGATGAGTGAAGTGAGGTCGCTTCCCAGGCACCCAAAGGTCCTCCCTCCAGGATCGGAGTCCGACACGGCGTTGCGACCCTTCCTTCGTCCTCCCTTCAGGGGGGACGGGCGAACAGAGTGAGCCAGGGGGGTGCCCAGGCCCGCGAGTGGAACCCGTCCAGCCACGAGTCTTCGGCAGGAATCCCCCTGCATCGTCGCTGCGCTCCTCTGCCGTCCCCCTTCTAGAAAGGGGGACCTATTCGGACGGGTACGGGCGAAGGGAGTGGGCCGGGCGGGCAGGCGAGCCCGAGAGAGGGAACCGTCCGTCAGCGTCGGTCATGAGTTCAGCGGTCAATGACTTCGCCTCGGATCACGGCGTGTGCGCCTGCTCCGATTGCTGAGAGCTCTCAGGTCCTCGTTGTGATGTTGTGCAAGGATCCACAGGGTTGTTGGGTGCATCAGGGTCTTCCGATCGTTTCTGGGATCGCGCGTTCCGCGATCGAGGGTGTGGGGCGTCAGATCGTGGTGCGGACTTCCGCCATCCGTGCTCTGAGGCCGTGCAGGCGACCGAGGAGGATCGCTCGTTCCTCGAGCGAACCGTCTCCGACTCGCAGGACCTCGTAGTGGGTCCTGGCCCCCGCCATTTCGGCGAGCAGTGCATCGAACGGCGCTGCTACCTCTGTGCCGTACATCATCGTCCTCCCTCGTGTCGGGCCTTGCCCTCGGCTCTGTAGTGGTCTATACTGCTTTCAGTCCTTACAATCTACTGTGAAAGAGGTAAGGAGTCAAGTGGATTTTTCTCATTACAGCGATGAGACGGTGCAGACGGCGGTGGACCTCGTGAACAGCTATGAGGAGTTCAACGCGCTCGAGCACCTCGCCACGCCCAGCGACCTCGAGGCCTTTCTCGTCGCTCACGGCGGCGCCTTCTGCCCACCCGACTTCGCGGTCGACGAGGTAGATCTCGACGAGGTGCGGGCGCTTCGCTCACGACTCAGGAACGTGTTCACCGCGCTGGACGCGGGGGCAGCCGCCGACGTTCTCAATGAGATCCTGGCCGACGTCGTTGCCACGCCCCGGATCTCCGTCCATGGAGCCGCACCGCACCTGCACTTCGAACCCGTCGATGCCACGCCGGCTCGGTGGCTGGGCTCCGTCACGGCGATGGCCCTGGGTGTGGCCCTGATCGAGGGAGGTATCGAACGATTGGGTGTGTGCCATTCCTCGACCTGCGGCGATGTCTTCGTCGATGTATCGCGAAACCGATCGCGGCGCCATTGCTCGGACACCTGCACGACGCGCGAGAACGTGGCTGCATACCGAGAGCGGAAGGCGTCGAAGGCCTAGCAGCCCCCTTCCCCGCGACCTACCGGCGCACGACCAAACCCTGCACCGGGTCGCACGGCGAACCGTCACTCGACCGTGACGCTCTTTGCCAGATTCCGGGGTTGGTCGATGTCGTGTCCTCGCAGCCGCGCGACGTGATAGGCGAGCATCTGGAGCGGCACCACGGCTGCAACTGGCGCCAGGAGGTCCTCCATGTCGGGGATGCGCATGACGTGGTCCGCGTAGGCGTCGATCACGTCGTCCGTGTCATAGGCCACGGCGATGATCGTTCCACCCCTCGCCTTGACCTCCTGGACCGCGGATATCGTCTTGTCGTACACCGCGCGCTGGGTCAGGATCACGACCACGGGGACGCCTTCGGTGATCAAGGCGAGGGTCCCGTGTTTGAGCTCACCGGCGGGCATCGCCTCCGAGTGGAGATAGGAGATCTCCTTGAGCTTGAGAGATCCCTCCATCGCCACGGCGTAGTCGAGACCGCGGCCTATGAAGTACATGTCCTCGGCGTCGAGCACGAACCTCGCAGCCTTCTCGGCTTCGTCCGAGCGTCGCAGCACCTCATCGATGGCCGCAGGGAGCTGGTGGAGGCCGTGTGCGACACCGGCGGCGAGCTCTGAGTTCACGGTGCCGCGGGCCGCCCCGATTCGCAGTGCCAGCAGATACTGGGCGATCAGCATCGCCATGTAGGCCTTCGTCGACGCCACCGAGATCTCGGGCCCCGCCCTCGTGTAGAGGATGTCATCGGCGTAGCGCGACAGGGTCGATCCCACGACATTGGTGATGGCGAGCATCCGACTCCCATGTTCGGATGCGAGACGGGCGGCGGCCAGCGTGTCCGCCGTCTCACCTGACTGTGAGATCGCGATCGTCAACTCGTTGGGGCCGATGATGGGGTCTGCGTATCTCAGTTCATGGGCGTACTCCACGTTGGTGGGGAGCCGGAGGACCCGACGGAAGATCTCCTGCCCGATGAGGCCGGCGTGGTACGCCGTGCCGCATGCCGTGATCCAGACCCTGCCGATCGTCGCCGCATAGGCATCGTCGAATCCCACGTCCTCGAGCCATACGGTGCCGTTCTCATCGAGGCGCCCCGCGAGTGTCTCGGTGATGACCGCCGGCTGTTCGTGGATCTCCTTGAGCATGAAGTGCTCATATCCGCCCTTCTCCGCCTGTTCGGCGTCCCAGGTGATGTGGGTCACCTCGCGGTCGACGGGCTGGCCCCCGATCGTCTCGACGATCGCACCGTCCTCTGTCACAACGACGAGCTCGTCATCTTCGACGATCAGGAAGTCACGCGTGTGATGGAGGATGGCAGGGATGTCGGACGCGAGATAGGTCTCCCCGTCACCGAGCCCGACCACCAGGGGGCTGATCTTCCTCACCGCCACGATCGTGCGCGGATCCCTCATCGACATCACGACCATTGCGTATGCACCCTCGGAGAGGGCAACGGTGCGTCGGACGGCGTCGACGAGATCACCGTCGTATTCTCGTGCGACGAGGTGTGCGAGGATCTCGCTGTCGGTGTCGGAGGTGAACACCGCACCTGACTCGACGAGCTCCTCCCTGAGGCTCTTGAAGTTCTCGATGATGCCGTTGTGGACCACCACGAACTCCCCGGAGGGGTCCGTGTGTGGATGTGCATTCGCATCACTCGGAGCACCGTGCGTCGCCCAGCGTGTGTGCCCGATGCCAATGGTGCCCGACACGGGCTCGGTCCCCACGAGGGACTCCAGATTGGCGATCTTGCCCCGAGCCTTGCGAACCTCGATGACGCCGTTCGTGACGGCTATGCCTGCCGAGTCGTAGCCCCGGTACTCGAGTCGACGCAGTCCGTCGACGAGGATGGGGGCGGCCTCTCGCGGCCCCACGTAACCCATGATCCCGCACATCGCGCGATCTCCTTTCGTGAGAGACGGGCGATGCGGCGGTACTGGGGTGGTCCCCACTCACATCGGAACGATCTCTGTCCCCCGGATCACTCCGGGGATTTCGTCCGTTCCGTCACGACCGTGAGCGGCCGAGAGGGCATCCGCCGAACATTTCGATACTCCCTCTTCCTCGTCGCCTCGCCGGAGCGAGGGCAGGCGCTGTCAGAGTTCCGCACCGCTTGTCTGGTCTGTTGTACGGCCATGCTACCGGTCGGTGCCCGATGTCGCCCCCATGGTCGATCGACCGGAGCTGATCCCGGCGTCATCCGAGCGCGGATCTGACGACCTGCGCAATCGCATCGGCGGCCTCCGCGGCCTCCGATGCCGTCGGGGCCTCGACCATGACCCGGATCATGGGCTCGGTTCCCGAAGGGCGGACGAGGATCCTTCCGCGACTTCCGAGCTGCTTCTCCCACTCGGCGATGGTCGATGCGACGACCTCATCCTCATCCCAACCGTCCTTGGACCCGACAGTTATGTTCGTCAGCACCTGCGGCAACTCGCTCATCACGCTGCGCAGGTCCCGCAGCTCCCGACCGGTGGCGGCCATCACCTCCATCAGTCGCAGGGCGGTTCGAAGCCCGTCACCGGTCGATCGATCCTCCAACAAGATGTGCCCGGACTGCTCGCCGCCGACGACGGCGTGGGTCCGGCGCATCTCCTCGACGACGTTGCGATCCCCGACAGGTGTCACCACGACCCCGATGCCGAGCCGCTCCATGGCGTGGTGAAAGCCGAGATTGGACATCACCGTTGCTACGACGATGTCGTTCTTGAGCTTTCCCCGCTCATGCTGCCATTGAGCGAAGATCGCCATGATCACGTCGCCGTTGACCACCCTGCCGTCTTCGTCCACTGCGATGAGGCGATCTGCGTCACCGTCGAAGGCGAGGCCGACGCGGCCACGCGCTGCTGCGGCAATCGCCTCAGGATGGGTTGCTCCACAGCCGTCGTTGATGTTCATCCCGTCCGGTGTGTCATTGTGCACGATGACCGTTGCACCGACCCTGCGGAACAATTCCGGCGCCGCCAGGAACGACGCCCCATTCGCACAGTCGACGACGAACTCGAGGCCCTTCATCGAGTAGTCCACCGTCAGGGCGACCTTGTCGACATAGCGGGTGATGGCGTCCGACATCGTGGTCTGGATCCCGACGCGTCCTGCGACCGGTCTGGCGTAACCGGACTTTGAGAAGTACCGCGCCTCGATGGCCGCCTCACGACTGTCGGAGAGCTTGGCGCCATCCATGCCGAAGAACTTGATGCCGTTGTCCTCGGCAGGGTTGTGCGAAGCCGAGATCATCACCCCGAGGGAGGCCCCGGTGTCCCTTGCGAGGCGCGAAACGCCGCCAACGGGGATGATCCCCAGATCAACCGTGTCCACGCCGATCGAGTTGAACCCCGCTGAGACCGCAGAGAGCAGCATCGAGCCCGACCGTCTCGTGTCCCGACCGATGACGACCTGCCTATCGATGCCCTCGCCGGCTGCGCGGGCGAGATCGAATGCGAGTTCGGGTGTGAGCTCGGAGTTGGCGCGCCCACGCACTCCATCCGTGCCGAACAGGCGGGGGGTGTCAGCTGCCATGGACAAGGGTCTCCCGTGTTGACCGCTCGAGCGGGTCTCAGGCTACCGCTTGGTGAACTGGGGGGCCCGGCGTGCCTTGCGGAGACCGTACTTCTTCGGCTCGACACGACGGTCGTCGCGCCGCAACATGCCGAGCTTCTTCAGCGTGGTACGGAGCTCCGGATCAATGATGATGAGCGCCCGTGCGATGCCGAGTCGGAGAGCGTCGCTCTGGCCGGTCGTGCCGCCGCCCTCGAGTGTGGCGTTCACGTCGTAGAGGCCCTCCGTGTCCGTGGCCTTGAAGGCCTCATGGACCCGCCTGCGGAGCTCAGGGTCCGGGAAGTAGTCATCGAGCGTGCGCCCGTTGAGCGAGTAGGCGCCGGAGCCGTTGTAGAGACGAACCCTGGCGACGGAGCGCTTGCGACGACCCGTGGTCTGGGTGAGCGGGCTGGCTTTTGCCATCAGGCTTCAACCTTTCGATGCGTGAGGTCGAGAACCTCGGGACGCTGGGGCTGGTGCGGGTGGTCCGGGCCTCCGTACACCTTGAGCTTCCGATACATCTGGCGACCGAGGCGGTTCTTCGGAATCATGCCGCGAACCGCTGCTTCGACGATTCGTTCGGGATACTTCCGGCGAACCTCCGTGAGCGTCTCGGCACGAAGGCCACCGGGGTAACCCGAGTGCCGGAAGTAGATCTTCTCGATCTCCTTGTTGCCCGAGACGTGGACCTTGGCGGCGTTCACGACGATGACGAAGTCCCCACCGTCCATGTGCGGCACATACGTGGGCTTGTGTTTGCCGCGCAGGATCTGTGCGACCTCGGATGCGAGGCGTCCGAGTGGAACGTCGGTGGCATCGACGACGAACCAGGAGCGCTCGATGTCGCCGGGCGTTGGCGAGTACGTTCTCTGCAGCTGTGCCTTCATGACGTGGTTGTCCCTCGGGATGACGTGAGGAAGTCGCCCCGATCCCGGGGCGAACTCGTATGCTATCGGTCCCGTGATGTAAAGGCCAATGGCGCGAAGCAGTCCGCCGGTGGCCTCGCAGATGAGGACCAGTGCAGAATCGTATCACGCTCCAAGACATCGTCGCAGCTCGAGAGCGCGGCCGATCGGTTGTGCTCGAGACTCCGACTCTTCCCTCGCATTCGTTCTCACGCCTTGCAGGGACGGAGGTCTGGTTGAAGGCGGAGAACCTCCAGCGGACCGGGTCGTTCAAGATCCGCGGCGGAATGAATGCGGTCGCCCTCCTCGACCAGGTGAAGCGCGGTCGAGGGGTCGTCGCGGCATCGGCCGGCAACCACGCACAAGGGATCGCGCTCGCCGCGGCGCACAATCACGCAACGGCGACCGTGTTCATGCCCGAGAACGCAGCAATCCCGAAAGTCGCAGCAACTCGTGAGTACGGCGCAGTGGTCGTCCTCGCCGGCGCGACACTTGCAGAGGCCACGGACCACGCGATGGCCTTCGCGAGCGAGTCCGGAGGTACCTTCGTCCACCCCTTCGACGATCCTGCCATCGTGGCGGGCCAGGGAACGCTGGGGCTCGAAGTGCTCGAACAGGTCCCGAATGTCGAGACGGTGATCGTGCCCGTCGGTGGCGGCGGCCTGATCTCCGGTGCCGCAGTGGCCATCAAGGAGCAGCGTCCGGACGTCCGGATCGTCGGTGTCCAGTCCTCAGCGGTTCCCACGTACGTGGTTGCGAGAAGGACGGGTTCGCCAAGCGAGATCGCACCCCGAGCGACCGTCGCGGACGGGATCGCCGTCACACGCCCGTCCGAACTCTGCTTCGGAATCATCGAGGCGCTCGTCGATGACCTCGTTGTGGTCGATGACCACCACACCACGGAGGCCGTCGCCCTGCTCCTCGAGCGGGCGAAGTACCTCGTCGAGCCGTCGGGGGCCGTCGGAGTCGCAGCGCTGCTCCATGGCATGGTCGACGCGTCGGGGGCGACCGTGGTCGTGCTGTCCGGTGGAAACGTCGACCTGTTGTTCCTCGACGAGGTCGTGCGCCACGGCCTCGAGTCCTCGGGACGATTCACGGCCCTCGACGTCCTCGTACCTGACGAGCCGGGACACCTCGCTGCAGTGCTGACGACGATCGGGGACAACGGTGGAAACGTCCTCTCGGTCGACCATCACCGACAGGGGCACGGGCTCGCGTTCGGAACCGTCGAGATCCAGGTTGCCCTCGAGACGAAGGGGTTCGAGCACATCGAGGCGATCGTCGCAGCGCTCGCCGACTACGAGGTCTCGGGGACCCGGACGGGACGCGGCAGTGGTTCATCACCATAGGCGACAGCAACGAGCATGAGCCCGTGCGGCGGCGCAACACCCTTCGCGGCCGCTCGATCGCCCGAGACCAGGATCCTCCCGACGTCCTGAGGGACGAGGCGTCCGCGCCCGACCTCGATCGAGACAGCCACGATCGAGCGCACCATCTGGTGGCAGAACGACCGTCCTCCGATGGACAGCTCCACGAGGTTCCCTGACCGCATCCACCCAGCCCATTCGACAATGCGGATCGTGGTGCGATCACCCTGCTTGCGACAGAAGGCTGCGAAGTCGTGCTCACCAACGAGGCTCTGCACACCGACGTGCATTGCCCCGACATCGAGGGGTTCGGGGTACGTCCACGTCACGGATGCCGTGAATGGATCATGCACGGACGAGTTGAGTATCCGGTACCGATACGCGCGACCGGTCGCCGAGAATCGGGCGTGGAATCCCTCCTCGACCGGGGTGATCGACTGCACGGCAATTGCCGGTGCGAGCTGTGAGTTGAGCGATCGGGTCACAGCCTTCGTATCGATCTCGTCGCACGTGAACGACATCACCTGCCCGGACGCGTGGACCCCTCGGTCCGTTCTGCCTGCCACGTGGGTGTCGGCAGGCCCGATCCACGGGGCGAGCGCCGCTTCGAGCGCACCTTGAACCGTCCTCACGTTCGGCTGGCGGGCATATCCGTGGAACCCCGAACCGTCGTACGCGAGGTCGAGACGATACGTCGGCACCCTACCGCCCCGTTCCGGGGACGAGA
>CAZYGP010000087.1:0-8142 GCA_964647265.1 uncultured Acidimicrobiaceae bacterium
ACCCGCTCGGCGTGCTCGAGGATGTCCTCGAGCTGTGCCCCATACGCTTCGAGTTCCTCTGCTGTGAGGGCGAGACGAGCGAGGTGCGCGACCTTGGCGATGTCGATGTCGACGGGCATGCCGGGCATGGTACCGAATGGCAGCACCATGCAACTGCCGGGCTACCGTTCACCGATGCTCCCCATGCCCTCCCGCGCCGAACTCGGTCGGCGACTCCCAAGGCTCCTCATCGGACTCGTCCTCTTCGGGTTCGGCATTGCCCTCATGGTCCTCGCCGACCTGGGTCTCTCCCCATGGGAGGTGCTCCACCAGGGAATCTCGTTCAACACGGGAATCCCCATCGGAACGGTCGGCATCATCACGGGCATGATCGTCCTGCTGCTCTGGATCCCCCTGCGGGAGCGGGCCGGCATCGGAACGGTCCTCAACGTGGTTCTGATCGGCGTGGTCATCGACCTCACGCTGTGGTTGGCTCCGATCGAACCGACCGAGGCCTGGCACCAGTGGACGCTCCTGATCGTCGGCATCCTCATCATCGCCGTCGCCTCGGGCCTCTACATCGGCGTCGGCCTCGGTCCGGGGCCGAGGGACGGCTTGATGACGGGACTCGGCAAGCGAGGCATCCCGATCGGATGGGCAAGGGGGGCGATCGAGCTCACCGTGCTCGGGATCGGGTTCCTCCTGGGAGGCACCGTCGGTGTCGGAACCGTGCTCTTCGCCTTCGGGATCGGCCCCCTCGTCGGCTGGATGCTCCCCGCCCTGACGATCGCACCGGTCGAGGGCCGCCGATCCCCAGGGATGCCGCCAGGGACCATCCCCCTCCCGGACGAAGCCTGACCCGTCGATCCGGCGTCGGTCCGCGCGCGAAACGTGATTCGAGCGGACTCGGGTCTATACGAGATGGGATTGATCGAGTTGTTGTCATGCTCGCACCCATGGGTTGTGTACGCGTGAGCTGGACCCGCCACCGCGACTATCAGGGCAGCCGAAAGAAGGCCTGGCGGTGCTCTATCCCCAGAGGAGTCATTGCGACGTTGTCCTGCGGACACAGGCAATCATCGCTCGGCGCTGGATGCTGGGTTGCCCAGAAGGGTCGTCACAGTGACCTCGGGTACGTCGGCTGGCTGTTCGCCATGTGCAACGAAACCGTTGGGGGTGAGAAGACCTACGGGCTCGAGATCACGATTCACAACCGTTAGGTCACCGTCGCGACCGCTGCCGTCCTTCCCGTAGGCCTCTTCCGCACTCACATATCCAGCGAGACTTCCGTCTCTCGCCCACACGACGATGTAGTCGGGTAGCTCCCCATCACGAATGGGCTCTTGTTCGAGGTCGCGCGCAGGGTCGAGCAAGCTGTCGGGAATGGTCCCGAAGCTCGGAGGATCGTCGGCACGCAACGGCGCTGCCGCCACGAGCGCGGCTGTGACGGTTAGCACGGCAAGCGCCCCTGCGATTGCCGCGACTCTGCCACGGTGGGAATACACTGATCTATTCATTCCTGCTCCTCACGGGTTCTGCGCTAGTAGTTCTGAGCGGGCGAGACGGTCTTCGTGAAGTGGATGTATCCAGAGCTGTACCAGAACTTCGATTCAGCCTCCGTCTGGAACTCCTGTGTGCCGGAGGGGTTGGAACACAGCTTTCCACCCACTCCCATGCTCCAGGTCGTACTCGAATTGACTGCCCAGCTTGTCCAGCTCGACCACAGTCCGCCGTCGCGTACTCCCCGGATCCGGATGCCGAGGTACCCCGAAGGCTTGGAATTGGTTGATGTGCACGTTGCTGACCATGTCGTCGTGTAGCCCTTGTTGTCGGCGGTGTCGGCGATAACAGCTTCAGTGCAGACGCGGGTACCGGCAACGTTGGACTTGTACACGCGGCCCGATGTGGCCGTCGCGAGTGCTGAAGTCCCGCTCCAGAGAATCGCTCCGACGATCAACCAACACAGGGTGAGCTTGACCAAGGGAGTTCTGTCGCTACGTTTCTCCGTCGGTCGCATCCCGAGTCCTTACTGAACTACCTGCATTCATGACAACTATGGTTCACTTCTCTTCGGCCCTTGTTCCCAAGAAGATCTGCAGAGCTCTCGACGGACAGACTGGACAGTCGTGGTCACAGGAGTCGGAGGCGAAATGTCTGCCAAGCTGGGGGGTACAAGGTGCGTCCGAGGCCACTCCCGTCAGCAAGAGAGGAGTTCGGCGAAGTGGTCGGAGCCGTCCCTCGCTACAGCCGTCAGTACCCCGGCGGCGTCCACTCGGATCCGAGCGGTCGTTCGGTCTGGCGCCACTGTGAAATACGTGTGTCGGCCGCCGGCCAATTGCGCAGCGACGTCGATCGCCGACACCGGTGACCACCACTCCATGGGGTTGCAGAGCAGGATCACGAGGCCATCGTTGCGCTTGCGGACATGCGTGACGGCGCGACGTGCCACATCGCTCCTCGGTGTCTCCGGTGATGCTTTGCGGGAGGGAACGTCTGTGTCCCCGCCCAGCGGTACTCAGCCAATCGGTGTCGGTGGCGTGATCTGCGACCTCGACACCGTGTCACCAGATTCGATGAGCCACGGGTCCCACGGCTCGGGGGACACCACCGACGTCTCGACCAGCCAGCCGTCGGTGTCGAAGGCGAAGGTGTATACGAAGTCGAATCCGAAGTCCCCGGGCCCTGGGACCGACGCCGTGATACCGGATGGATCGTCGGTGAACTCGACGCCCGGGGTCGTGGCGACCACCGTGAGTAGCGTCGCTCTCTGGTCTGGCGTCAACGGGATCGAGAGGTAGGCGCGGCGGATCGCCTCGATGACCACGTACGCGCGGTGACCGTCGTCCTCGGTGGTCGCAGCGAGATCGTCGAGCGCACGCCGCACCTCGTCGACCGTGCCATCGATATCGAATCCAATGATCGGTTCGTCGCCTTCCACGGTGACAGACGTGACGACACCTACGGTGTAGATCGCGTCAACCTTTGCCTGTGTCAGGGGATCGGATGGGACCACGGCGACGGCGGACACGAACACCTGATCGGCTCGCGTCATACCGTCGCGGCCACGTAGCAGCGTCAGCTCCTCGACGAGGTCGACCACGGCAGTGTCGGTGTCTGTGATGAAGTCCTCGGTTCTCGATTCCGTCCGTGCTGTGAACACCGTGCCGTCGAGCGCCGCCGGCGGGTCATGGATCACGGACAGCGCCTCTGCGATCTCGAGCAATGCCGCTTGTGCCGGAGCCGTTGACGAACGATCAATCAGCGACACGGCGCTCACGAGGACCACTACGGCGGCCGCAGCTGCGGCGACTCGGCGCAGCTGCCCGCTCCGCCACCACCGTCTCGGCACCTCGTCGGTGCGGTTCGGTGCCTCCGTGCCTGCAGCTTCGATGTGGGTGAGGAGGCGGTGGCGCATCGTTTCAACGTCTCCGGCCTCGGTGTGATCGGTGATCTCATTGACCAGTTCGGCGTTCTTCATGTGCTCCAGCAATACTGCGCGTACGCGCACTGACACGTCCGGGTTGATCGTCGCGGTGACACCAAGCGACTCGAGGTCGCTGCGCATTGCGGACTCGGTTTCACGGTGGGTCATCGTTGTGGCCTCTCATCGACATCTATTGCCGTGAACGACTGGGTTTGTTCCCGGATTCGTCTACGTGCGCGCCCCAACCGGGAACGGACCGTCCCCAGCGGCACGTCGAGTTCGTCGGCGATCTCGACATACGACATGCCGTCGATCGCAAACATCAACAGCGTCTCACGGATATCCGGTTGAAGCCCTTGGACTGCGTCGCCGAGCCGCGGATCCGACAACACTTCAGCGACATAAACCGAGTCCACAACGGCCGCCGTGTTGTCCTCCGCCGGCACATCGATGTCCGCCATAGCGACCACGTTCCACAGGTGGGTGCGGCGGTACCTGTGCGTCTGGTAGAGCACGTTGCGGGCGATACCACGCAGCCATGGCAACGCATCCGCATACTGCGTGTCATACCGGTGACGGCTGTCGAATGCGCGGGTGAACACCTCCGAGGTCAGGTCCTCCGCATCGGCGACACCAATGCGACGCGCCAGAAACCCAAACACTCGCCGTTGATGCCGATCGAAGATCGCCGCGAAGAGCGCGGGCGACTCCAGCGACGCCGCGATGACCTCAGCATCACTGCAAGTGGCGACGTCGTGCTCAATTGCGATATTGGATCCTCACCGGCATACGTGGGCTTCACTCCCGGTCGCGCTCGCCGACCGCTCTCGTCGACTACGAGCTCGAGTACGAAACGGTACCTGCCTTGTTGTTCGCTCCCGAGGGAAGATTGTCCGTCGTACCTGCCCCCAAGGTGCGACCCAGGTACCAATACAGGCCCGGGCCCTCGTAGTACCGCAACACCGCACACCCGTTGTACGACGAACTGATACGGTTGTTCCACGAATCCGGCGTATTCCACCAACCGCCCGAACAGGAGCTCCCGACCACCGAAATCGACGACCCCGTCCCGTTGTACCCGTCGTAATGGATGCCCAGCGTGAACGACGACGCGACCATCTGTGCAGCAGTGCCATCAACAAACACATCAGCACCCGACACGTCCGGATCCAACGACACAGCACCACCGCTCGCGAACTCCAACGCCGCCCCAAACGACGTGAAACACACCGGCGTGTCGGTGACCAACTCGCCGTCCGATGACTCCCTCACCACCGTGGCCACACAGTGGGACTCCGCCATCGTGGCACCAGGGTCAGGTTTTGTTTCGGGACCACCTGGGACCATCGGGATAACGGCCACAAGGACTCCAACCACCATTCCTGCAATCACGTGCATGAGTTGTCGGTCCTTCCTGGTGGCGCAGAGACAAACGCTCCACCAACTCAGTAATTCGCGATCGGTCGGCCTGTGTTCCCGAGTATCTGCGCCGGGACTGGGCCAGAACGCCGTCTCCACCTCAACATCGACTGGCTGGCAACGGCGCGCGGTCCTTCGCGAGACTGTGACTGTCCTCGTCGATCACGTTCGAGGAATCCAGTGCCAGCACAGCTGTGGAGCTGGCAGTGCCAGTCGGAAAGCGACGCCACGGCTCGACCGTCGACAGCGTCACTCTCGCCCGCTCTTCGGCTGGTTTCAACTGGAAGCCGTCGACGCCTTGTGTCGCTAGTCGGAGCGTCTCTTGAGGGAAGTGTGTCCAAGAAGCATCCACATCAGAAACCCTGCACCAAGTCCAAGTGAAATCGGAAAGATGGTGGCGAGATTGCCGCCCGGCCGGGTGAGCAGGCTCGTTGCGGACGCACAACTGGCATACGAACCCGCAACGTTGGAATCAATCGAGTGGCTCCTAGAACGTAACAGGCACCGGGAACACGTCACATCGAAACGCGAATACCTGGGGTGAGCTACAGGAGGGAACATGTCTACGTCCTACCGGAGTACTGCTCTGCTAGCTGCAGGAGCACTCCTTGCGGCAATTCTCGCAGTTGTCGCCACTGCTGAACCTGCCCAAGCAGCGTCATGCCCGATCGAGTTCTACGACTGTTGGAACCCATCGACGAACACACAGTGCACGGGAACCACCAGCACCGTCAGGACCAAGACGTCACCGGTAGGAGTTGTGGAGCTTCGCTACAAGAGTTCACCGTGTCAGCATGTGTGGGGACGGATCGTGAACGCCGGTTCGTACGGCATCTTCTGGACGGAGAGGGTCACAAGCCCGACCGGGAACACCGTCTCGCTGACCATCCACTCGGCCGGGAACTCGGAGTGGACGAAGATGATGAACGACGCCGGGCATGCCTCTCGTGCCGTGGTGCGGATCGCCTCCGGCGACTACCCCACCGAAACCTACTGATGTGCCTCATCAGTGTCAGGCCACCTGAAGCATTCAACTGAGGAGATCACCATGACAATGTATTCCATGTTCGGCAGGCATCTGCTGCCCCTGGCGGCCATCGCCACCGTTGCCGTCGTCTCAGGCTGCGGCGCAGCGTCCTCACCGGAGGCTGCCCCGCGCTTAGCAGCCGGTCTTGATACCGAGCCTTCCCCGGCCAGCGTCGAAATGGCTCCTTCACTCGAATCCGAGGCAACGGCGGCAGAGGGGATTGGCGTGTTCGCGATCATCGTTGCCGATGACGCATCGATCCAGCCAGTCATGGACTTTCTCGGCGCCGCAACAGAAGCGGAGCAGTCCAAGCTTGAAGAGCGTGGCGTAGCGGCATGCATGGCAGAACGCGGATGGGAGTACGTCGCGAATCTCGACCTGGTCGGTCCGACCGACCCTGGCACATACGCAGAGGAAGCTGCGTACCGCGCCGAGTGGGGATGGGGACGCACACCGACGTTTGACGTGGAGCTGCCTGAGCACTCCGACGCCGTTGCCGAGAACGTCGCCTACTTCGAAGCCCTACCGAAAGCGGATCAGGAACGTTATCAGAGAGACCTCGACGGACAGTTCGAAGAGTCCGACAAGGTCGCTGACGGGTCATGTCGCGACCTTGCCCGCAACGAAGTTGGGGCTCCTGTCCACAACCCCGACGTGATGAACATCATCAGCCCCGGATTCGTGGCTATCTTCGAACACCCCGACTACGTCGCCACGCTCGACGAGTACGAAGCCTGTATGGCACAGCTCGGCTATCACACCAGCGACCCGTCAATGACCTTGAACCTGACGTGGTCAATCAGTTTCGGGGACGAATCAGCTGAGGCACTTGCGGAGGCACGCGAGCACGAGGTTGCGATGGCTACCGCTGACTGGGCGTGTCAAGGCGCTACGACGCTGCCGGTGCAGCTCCAGCTCGAACACGAACTCGTTGCTGAAGTGATCGCGCAGTTCCCCGAGTACGCTCAGCCGTAGCGAAACGAGCGCACCTTTGAGCCCGTCCCGGGCACGACACGGGGTCATGTCCCGTGTCGTGTTGTATGTGGCTCGCAGGGAGATCAGCGCGGCATGGGTCAACATCGGGGACATCGTGTGCGCGACTGAGGTGTTCACGACTGGACGCCGGCTGCCTGACGGGTCTGCTGCTGGTGGGTTTGTGTCACACCTGGCTGAGATCATGAAGCAGGTTGGCTGATGCGACGGGCTCGTGCAAGGAGGTCGGGCGATCGCTCAGACCTGATCAACTCCCTGGGCTCCGCCAGTATCCGGCGTTCCAAGTGTCCCAGCCACTGATCCGGTTCGGTTGAATGCCCTCGATCCTGTCCGGCCAGTAGATGGCGTTCGTACTCTGGCGCAGAACGAGCGGATACACGAGGGCATTGTCGGCAAGCACGGATTCGGCCTCGGCGAGTAGCTCTCGTCGCTCTCGCGAGGCATGTCTCCGCGTCCGCCATGTCACGACTGTCGGCGGGCTTCCCGACGGACTGCTGCTGGTGGGTTGTGTCATACCGGGGTGAGAGGATGAGGCATGTTCGGAATGAGAAACACCGCCCACGACCAAACCGTGATCGACCCTGTTTCGGTTGATCCGTTTGAGGCTCCGTTCGAACCCGGTCAGATGGACGTGGCGTGGGTTGATCCGTTCCCTGACGGTGTGATGGGCCATGTCCCGGGTCGGGTCACGGCCTCGGTCCCTGCCCGTCTCGATGAGATGGCACCGGGGCCTGTCCTCGCAGCGTTCATGGCCTCAGTCGACGTGGACAGGTTGTCGGGGTATGACGTGGTGTCCGTGCTGCGTACCCATCAACGGTTGGTGTCGCACTTCCAGGCTGCGATGTACCGCGACATGATGGCCCTCATCGACGTGTTCAGCCAGGACTGCGATCAACCGTTTGCGGAGGCGTGCGCTGACGCTGAGGCTGAGATCCGGGTCGGGTTGGGCCTGACCCGGCGTGCCGCCGAGGGGGAACTGTCGTTCGCTCTGGAGTTGCACCGTCGTATCCCCCAGGTGCTCGAAGCGTTGTCGTGTGGTGTGATCGATGCTCGCCGTGCCAGGGTGATCGAACGCCACACCATCGACCTCCCCATCGGCATCGCACAAGCGATCGTCGATCAGGTGATCGGTGAAGCACAGAACTTGACGACGGGGGAACTGGGCGCGTGGCTGCGTCGGCTCCGTGTCGAATCCGACCCTGAGGAAGCGACGTCACGGATGGAGCAGGCGGTTGAGGACCGTCGGGTCGTGCTCGAAGCGACACCTTCAGGGACGGCGAACCTCCACGCCTATAACCTG
>CAZYGP010000088.1:0-8141 GCA_964647265.1 uncultured Acidimicrobiaceae bacterium
CTCAGGGACCAGGACAGGTTGATCGTCGAGGCGATCGCCATCCGGGATGAGTTGGCGCTCAAGGAGGCGTACGACCTCTACTCGGGACACGTGAACGGTGTCGCCATCGGGATCCTCAAGGATCGGGACCTGGCCGCTGACATCACCCAAGAGGTGTTCGTACGTCTCTGGGATCGGTTTGAGCGCTACGACTCCACGAGGGGATCGCTCAAGGCATTCCTCCAAATGGACGCGCATGGGCGGAGCATCGACCTGTTGCGATCCCGTCGAGCTGCCGCCGCGAGGGAGATCGCAGACCACCAGAAGCAGGCATCCACGCCGACGGCCGGTACCGAAGAATTGGCGATGGAATCTGTAACCGCCTCCACCGTGCGCTCAGCGCTGATGAGCCTTCCCGATGAACAACGCACGCCCATTGCGATGGCGTTCTTCGACGGATACTCATACCGTGACGTTGCCGAGATGCTGGGTGTACCCGAGGGTACGATCAAGTCCAGGATCCGTACCGGCATGCGTCGCCTGCAGATGGCGCTCGGGACTGAAACGATCTGACGAGGACCCCAGAGCATGAACGACCACACACGGCCCTCCGGAGACGAGGGTTCCGGATCCTCCGACGCTGCGCGTAGGGACTACGTTCCGGGTGCCGCTTCGGATGAGACGGCGCCGGGTGGGTCCGAAGAGGTCTCTCGCATGCTCATCGAGAGCTTTTCCCCGCTTCAACCGGATGAGTCCGTGTGGACCAGGATCGCCGCTGCGATATCCGCGATCGGATCTGGCGACGGGGACACCTCGCCGGAACCCAGCTTCCGCGAATCGCGGCACTCTCGCTTCCTCCCCGCTTCGTTCTCCGTTGCGGCGATCCTGATTGCGATCGTCGGATCGGTCGCGATCCTCAACGGTGTCACCAACGGTGGATCTGCGGTCGTGGAGGCCCTCGTCTACGAGCTCGCCGATCCTGTGACCGGAGCGATCACGATGACCATCACGACGAACGATGACGGATCTGCGTATGCGACATCGATCGACCTCGACACCCTCGACGACGAGTCCACCTATCAGTTGTGGTCGGTGGTGGGCGACGAGATCGTCTCGGTTGGCCTCCTCGGGTCCGCACCGGACACGGTGCCGCTGCGCATCGAAGGGGACCCCGCCGTTCTCGCCCTCACCGTTGAGGTCGCAGGCGGCGTCGCCGTCTCGGAGGCGACTCCCGTCGCGGTGTGGCAGGCCTCGAGCTGAGGCAGCGATACGATGGGAGGCCAGCCCGGCAAAGGAGCCTCTCCCATGGCGATGAGTGACGCACTCACCAAGGCGTTCAACGACCAGATCACCCTCGAGCTCGCATCGTCCCATGCCTACCTGCAGCTCGCCGCGTACTTCGCCGATCAGAGCCTCACCGGTTTCGAGTCCTGGATGCGGGCGCAAGCGGATGAGGAGCGCATGCACGCCATGAAGTTCTTCGACTTCGTGCTCGATCGGGGCAACCGGGTCGCGCTCGGCGCCGTCGAGGCTCCCAGCGAGACTCCGGCGAACGCCCTCGAGGCCTTCCAGATCGCTCTCGGGCACGAGCAAAGGGTCACGGCCAGCATCCAGAACCTCATGGCCCTCGCCCAAGGTGAGGGCGACGCCGCCTCGTACTCGATCCTCCAGTGGTTCCTCACCGAGCAGGTCGAGGAGGAGGCCTCGGTGGGGGAGATCGTCGACCAGCTGCGCTTCGCCGATGGCAGCCCCGCAGCCATCCTCATGCTCGACCGCGAGCGGTCCGGGCGGCCCTCGGAAGCGCCGTGAACGCACGGAGATCACGCACCGCGCCGGGACGTGTCGGTGTCGACCTCGGTACCATCGACGCAGCTCGATACAAGGAGATACCGTGAAGCTCACCGACCAATCGTTGCTGAAGACCCACGCATTCATCGACGGTGAGTGGGTCGGTGGCGATTCCGGGGCGACATTCGACGTCGTCGATCCGGCAACGGGAGATGTCGTTGCGTCGATTGCCGACCTCGGAGCCGTCGAAACTGCGACCGCCATCGATGCCGCAGCACTCGCCCAGGTCGAGTGGGCGAGAATGACCGCGAAACAGCGCGGTGTCATCCTTCGCCGTTGGTACGACCTCATGATGGCGAACGTGGAAGACCTCGCCCGGATCATGACCGCGGAGATGGGTAAGCCGATCGCCGAGTCGCGCGCCGAGGTCTCATACGCGGCCGGCTTCATCGACTGGTTCGCCGAGGAGGCCAAGCGTGCCTACGGCGACGTCATCCCGACCCATGACGCCTCGAAGCGTCTGCTCACGATCCGCCAACCCGTCGGAGTCATCGCAGCCATCACACCGTGGAACTTCCCCCAGGCGATGATCACCCGGAAGGTTGGACCGGCGCTTGCTGCCGGATGCTCCGCCGTCGTCAAACCATCGAGCCTCACGCCGATCTCCGCGCTCGCTGCTGCGGAGCTCGCACACCGCGCCGGTGTTCCTGCCGGTGTCCTCAACGTGATCACCTCGTCTCGGAGCGGCGCGATCGGCCTGGAGCTGACCACCAACCCGAAGGTGCGGAAGGTGTCGTTCACCGGTTCGACCGAGGTCGGGAAGGTCCTGATGGCCCAATCGGCGGGAACCGTCAAGAACGTGTCGATGGAGCTCGGCGGCAACGCACCGTTCCTCGTGTTCGACGATGCAGACCTCGACGCGGCCGTCGACGGTGTCATCGCCTCCAAGTACCGCAACTCGGGTCAGACCTGCATCTGCGCGAACCGGATCTTCGTCCAGGACGGTGTCTATGACGAGTTCGCGAAGCGGCTTGCGTACGCCGTCCAGGACCTGAAGGTGGGACCCGGACTCGACGAGTCGGCAAGCGTCGGCCCGCTCGTGAACGAGGCGGCTCTCGAGAAGGTGGAGGCACTCGTTGCGAACGCATGCGACAACGGTGCGAGGGTCTTGACGGGCGGGAAGCGCCACGAACTCGGACGAACCTTCTACGAGGTGACCGTCCTCACCGAGGTCACCTCCTCGATGGACATTGCGAACGACGAGATCTTCGGCCCGGTCGCTCCGCTGTTCCGTTTCCACAGCGAGGAAGAGGCCATCCGTGAGGCGAACAACACACCGTACGGGCTTGCCTCGTACTTCTTTGCGAGGGACATGGGCAGGGTGTGGAGGGTCTCGGAAGGTCTCGAGTACGGCCTTGTTGGCGTGAACACCGGATTGATCTCGACCGAGGTTGCGCCATTCGGTGGGCTCAAGGAGTCCGGCGTCGGCAGGGAAGGGTCACACGAGGGACTCGACGAATACCTCGAGACCAAGTACATCGCCATGGGCGGTGTGTGAGCACGCGGGCGGGCCGTTGGGTGAGTAGGCTCGCGGGCGGCTCGGATGACCCGATCGTGGAACGCCACTGCAATCGGTAGTTGACGGGCGAGTGATTGTCCGTTCGTCGAAAGGGTGGCAACAATGACGGATCCCGTATCGGCTGGTCTCCTCGTCCTCAGGGTTGGCCTCGGTGTCGTGTTCCTCGCCCACGGCATCAAGCACCTCCTCGGGCGCGAGAAGACGACCCGCTGGTTCGCGTCACTCGGCTTCAAGGCACCGGGCTTCCAGTGGCTCGCATCCACGGCGACCGAGATCGGTGCGGGTGTGCTCCTCATCGTCGGGCTGACGACAGGCCTTGCTGCCGCCGGGGTGATCGGCATCATGTTCGTTGCCTTCTGGACCGTCCACCGAGAAGCCGGGTTCTTCATCACCGCATTCATGAAGGAAGGCATCGACGTCGAGGGCTACGAATACGTGATGATCCTGTCGGTGGCTGCCGTCGCCCTTGCCCTCGCCGGACCCGGCGAGTTTTCGATCGACGCACAGGTGACGCTCGGCGACTCGACGATCGCGGCTCTCCTCGACGGGTGGGTCGGCCTCGGGGCCGCCCTGTTCGGGTTGGCGGGGGGTCTGGCACTGCTTGCCGTGTTCTGGCGCCCCGGTGGCGGCACCTCGGCCTGAGGGCTGTCATCACCGTTGCTCCTGTGTCAGGCGCTGCACGGCGGATCGGCGACGAAGGGCGCCGCACGCGCCTGATCCAGCGTCATCGGCTCTCGCCGGCTCTGAGGACGGACGACGTTGCCGCTATCGTCGACTCCCTCGTGTGCCTCCACTCGTCGGACCCGGCCACGGTGTATTTGTCCGCGATGATGAGGATGGAGCGGCCATCCGTCGATGCCGTGGATTCGGCGCTGTACGAGGAGCGGTCCCTCGTCCGGCACCACGCGATGCGCAGGACGCTCTGGGTGTTCCCGAGTTCGGGCGTTGCCGAAGCCCACTGGTCGAGCACCGTTCACGTCGCAGCGAAGCAGGAGCAGGTGCTCGCGCAGTTCCTCGAGGCGAATGGGATCACCTCGGATGGGATCGCGTGGATCGCCGATGCGCGTCCTCGATTCCTCGACGAGATCGAGCGGCGTGGTATCGCAACCACTCGAGAGATCGGTGCCGCCCTCCCCGAGATCAGCCTTCCCCTTCGCGCCGAGGGTGGCCAACTGTCGACCCACTCGCGAACGCTCCTCCTGATGGGCTTCGAAGGATCCGTCGTCAGGACGCGACCCATCGGCACGTGGATCTCGAGCCAATATCGGTGGTCCCTGATGCAGTCGTGGTACCCCGATGTTCTGGCACCGATTGAACAAGCGGAGGCGGAGGAGCGGCTCGTTCGGAGGTACGTTGGATCGTACGGACCGGTGACGACGTCAGACGTCGCATGGTGGACGGGCTGGCCGATGGCAACGGTACGGTCGACGCTCGGGCGCGTCGGTGCGGTCCGCGTCGAGGTCGATGGCGGTGATGCGTGGGTTGACCCAGCGGACGAGGATGCCAGCCGGACACCGTCTCGTGGACCTGTCGTTGCCTTCCTCCCTGGACTCGACTCGACGACGATGGGATGGAAGGAGCGGGATTGGTACCTCGATCCAGCCATGACGGCGAGACTCTTCGATCGGAACGGGAACGCGGGACCGACGATCTGGCTCGACGGTCGCATCGTCGGCGGCTGGGTCCAGCGTGCGACCGGCGAGATCGCAACGGAGATTCTCGACCCGGAAGCCGAGCGATTCCGGTCCGAGATCGACGCTGAGGCCGAACGGGTCGGCGCCGTGTACGGTGAGACGCGCCACAGGGTCAGGTTCCCCGCGCCCCTCCAAGCCGATCGGTACCGGTGAGGGACTAGGTTCGGGAGTGGACATGCGACCTTTCCACGACCGAACGACCGCAGGACGCATCCTCGGCGACAGGCTCGCCGAGACCGGCCGGTACGGACCAGACGACCTCGTCCTCGGCCTTCCCCGAGGAGGTGTACCGGTGGCGGCAGCGGCTGCGGATCGGCTCGGTTGCCACCTCGACGTGTTCGTCGTGCGCAAGCTCGGAGCACCCGCGAACCCCGAGTATGCGATCGGTGCCATCGCGTCCGGAGGTGGGAGGTTCATCGACGATGCAGCCGTGGAGCACCTCCGCCTGTCCCGTGACGTCCTCGACCGGATCGAGGCATCCGAGCGCTCCGAACTCGAACGACGCGAGAAGCGGTACCGGCATGGACGCCCATCGCTCGACGTGCAGGGGATGGGGGTGATTCTCGTCGACGACGGGATCGCCACCGGCGCTTCGATGCTCGTTGCGATCGATGTGCTCACCGGCATGGATCCCGCGACGCTGACCGTCGCTGTGCCCGTAGCCCCACGCGACACAGTGGAACGGATCGCACGACTCGTCGACCACGTCGTCGTCGTGGGCATGCCAGAGCCGTTCCACGCGGTCGGGGTGTGGTACGACGACTTCACCCAGACATCGGACGATGAGGTCGCTCGCGCCCTCGCGTCGCGCTGAGCCTCACCGCTTCCAGGGTGGCGGTGTCTCCGTGTCGATGGCGTATCGGTCGATGGCGGCCCGGACGGTGGACGAGTCGACGGCCCCGTCCTCGGACAGCGCGGCGAGCACTGCGACCACGACGTTGCCAGCGTCCACCTCGAAGAAGCTTCGGAGCGCTTCACGGGTGTCGCTTCGGCCGTACCCGTCCGTTCCGAGCGACCGGAATGTGCGAGGTGCGTAGGGAGCGACCAGGTCCGGAACGGTCCGCATGTAGTCGGTGACCGCGACGATGGGACCTTCGCTCGACGCGAGCCGCTTCGTCACTATGGGTATGCGCCGCTCGTCTGCTGGATGGAGCCGGTTCCAGCGATCAGCCTCGAGGGCTTCCTCCCTCAGGCGCTTGTACGACGTCACGCTCCACAGCTCGGCGCCGACGCCGTAGTGCGCTGCCAGCTCCTCCTGCGCCGCACGAGCCGCTGCGTGCGCGGGACCCGAGAAGAGGATCGTTGCCCTGATGTCGGCTTCGGGAGCCTCGGCGAATCGGTACATGCCTTCGACGATCCCATCGTCGATGTTCTCCGGCTTCGCGGGCTGGACATAGGGCTCGTTGTAGAGGGTGAGGTAGTAGTAGACGTCCTCATTCCTCCCGTACATGCGGTGGAGTCCGTGTTCGATGATCGTGCTCATCTCGTACGCGAACGCGGGGTCGTAGGCCTCGCACGCAGGCACGACCGACGCCAGGACGTGGCTGTGGCCGTCCTGGTGCTGGAGACCCTCGCCGTGAAGGGTCGTTCGACCGGCAGTTGCGCCGAGTAGGAAGCCTCGAGCCCTCGAGTCGGACGCACCCCACAGTGCATCCCCGACCCTCTGGAAGCCGAACATCGAGTAGAAGGAGTAGAAGGGAACCATGGGCACGCCCCTCGTGGCGTACGAGGTTGCCGCCGCGATCCAGCTCGCCGTCGATCCCGCCTCGGTGATGCCCTGCTCGAGGATCTGGCCATCGGTGGACTCGCGGTACGACAGGATCAGGTTGTGGTCGACGGGCTCGTACAACTGGCCCTGGGACGCGTAGATCCCTGCTTCCTTGAAGAGGGCGTCCATCCCGAACGTCCGGCCCTCATCGGGGATGATCGGGACGACCCGTTCCCCGATGTCGGGATCCCGCATGAGGCTTCGCAGCAGTCGGGTGAACGCACCCGTCGTGGAGACCTCGTTCGTCCCGGATCCGGCGTCGAACTCGGCGAACGGCGTGTGTTCGGGCAGGGTGAGCGGCTTGCGCACGGCGAGCGCCCTGGACGGAATGAGGCCGTTGAGCTCGGCGCGGCGGGCCATCATGTATCGGTACTCGGGCGAGTCCTCGTCAAAGGCGAGGTACGGGGGATCGCCGCCTTCGAGCACGTCGTCGTGGATCTCGTCCTCGAGGTTCAACCGGTCACGCAGCGACCTCAGCTGGGCTGGCGTCAGCTTCTTGATCGAGTGTGTTGCATTCTTGCCAGCGACGTCGGGCCCGAGGGTCCATCCCTTGATCGTCTTGGCGAGGATCACGGTCGGGGCGCCACGAAGCTCGGTCGCCGACTTGTACGCCGCGTAGATCTTCCGATGGTCGAGGCCACCCCTGCGCAGGGCCCAGATGTCGTCATCGGTCATGTCGGCGACGAGCGCGCCGAGGCGAGGATCGGGCCCGAAGAAGTGCTCGCGTATGAAGGCGCCTGACTCGGCTCGGTACCTCTGATACTCGCCGTCGACAACCGCGTTCATCTTGTTCACGAGGGTGCCGTCCACGTCGCGAGCGAGGATCGGATCCCAGTCGCTACCCCAGATGACCTTGATCACGTTCCAGCCCGCGCCTCGGAACATGGCCTCGAGCTCCTGGATGATCTTCCCGTTGCCCCGCACCGGACCGTCGAGGCGCTGGAGGTTGCAGTTCACGACCCACGTGAGGTTGTCGAGCTTCTCACGGCCCGCCAGGGAGATCGATCCGAGCGTCTCGGGCTCGTCCGTCTCACCGTCACCGATGAAGGACCAGACCCTGCTCGCCGTTGTGTCCTCGATGCCACGGTTGTGGAGGTACTTGAGGAACTGCGCGTGATAGATCGAGTTGATCGGGCCGAGGCCCATCGAGACGGTCGGGAACTCCCAGAAGTCGGGCATGAGACGCGGATGCGGATAGCTCGGGAGTCCCCCGCCGTCGACCTCACGACGGAACGCGTCGAGGTGATCTTCGCTGAGTCGCCCCTCGAGGCACGCTCGGGCATAGATGCCCGGCGCGGCATGCGGTTGCGGCATCACGAGGTCGCCGCCATAG
>CAZYGP010000089.1:0-8116 GCA_964647265.1 uncultured Acidimicrobiaceae bacterium
GCCAAGCGTGAGATGTGGACGCCGGTGATCGCGGGGACCGCCATCACAGTCCTCGCCATACCGAGCTACTTCTACATGCAGGACAGGTTCGGGATCCAGGGCATCGCAACGACGTCGGTCGTCATGCTCGGTCTCTACACGGCGACCCTTGCGACCATCTGGTACTGGCCGACAGACGCTCGCTCCGGGCTCGGCTCCGTGACGTCGAGTGCTGGACGGGCTATCCCGCTCGCCGTACCGGCAGCCCTGATCTCGTCGGCAGTGGCGTGGGCGATCGCAACCGGAATCGCCGGAGCTCCGGCGATCTCCGCACTCATCGCACTCCTCGTCGGTGCGTCCGTCTACGGTGCAGTCGCCCTCGGTGTCGGCAGCATGCTGTATGAGTGGCTGTCTAGGCGGGTGGATACACGCCCGTAGCCTTGGACTCGTCCGTTTGCCAGAACACGTCCGATACCTCGTCGATGAGGTCGATCATCCCCTGGCTGACGGCGGGATCCATCGACTTCTTGGCCTCCGACGCCGCCTTGATGGCCCTCCAGAAGAGGTCGTGGAGTCCGGGGAACGCCTCGGCGTGGTGAGGCTTGAAGAAGTCCGTCCACAGGACACCCAGATGGTGCTTCACCAGCTCGGCGCGCTCCTCCTTGATCGCGATGCATCGAGCGCGGAACACGTCGTCGTCCGAATCGTGGTACTTCTGCGCTGCCTTGAGGCACGAAACGGCTTCGATCTTCGCCTGGGCGGGGTCGTAGACACCGCAGAACAGGTCACAGTGGGCGTAGGCATCGTGCTTGGGTCGGAGCATTCGCTCGACGAGGTTCATGGGTACCTCCTTGGGTGGTAGGCGACGTCGGTTGACGATCCTGCTCGGTGATCCTCCCACCCTACCGACCGATGCCGGCCTCGGTGACGGCCAGTCACCCGATCTGCCCTGCGTAACCGTAGGCGGCGTTTCCGTGTCCCACAGACTGGAGGCCGGACAGGAGAATCCGATCGTGCGCACCAACCGTGTCGTTGCAGGGGTCGTCGGCGGCGCACTCGTCGCCGCGCTGACCCTGCGAGGATTCGTCCGCAGATTCGCCATCCATGAGTCGTCGATGGCGCCCACGATCGAGGACGGCGATTGGGTGATCGCCAGGCGTCTGATCGGTCCCCTCGGGCGCGGCGACATCGTGGTGTTCGCCGATCCCACAGGATCTGGCCTCGATCTCGTCAAACGGGTGATCGGCCTCCCGGGGGAGGTCGTCGGGATCGAGGGCGGCAGGGTGACCGTGAACGGTGCGCTCCTCGCTGATCGTTGGGCAAGCGGGTCGACGAGACCCGACGGCGAGTGGGTCCTCTCCGGGGACGAGGTCTGGCTCCTCGGCGACAATCGGGTCCACTCGGTATCGGACGGACGGGTGCTCGGGCCGACGAAGATCGACGACCTCAGCTGGGTGGTCGTTGCGAGATACTGGCCGACAGCGCGGGCCGGGCTGCTCGCCTGAGTGACATCCCGCGCTCAACGGGGACGTTCACCGCGCCCAGGGACCGCTACCTTTGCACGACGAATGACCACTGATCCGACCACTCTTCGCCGGGACAACGTAGGAACCGGGCTCATCGTCGTCGCGACTGGATTCAGTGCGGTCGCCGTGCTCGCATTCCAGGCGTTGGGAAGCAGAACCCTGGGCACCGAGGCGTTTGCGCCCATCGCGGTCCTCTGGACGCTCATGTTCCTGATCTACACGATTCTCCAACTGCCTGCGGAACAGCACCTGACTCGCGCACTCGCTGTGACACACGACCGTATCGCCATCCGGCGTGTCCGCAACCAGATGGCCGGAGCATTCGGGCTCGCTGTCCTCGTCGGCGTCTCGTTCGTCTGGTTCACGCTCGACCGCTTCTTCGAGGGCGATCTTCGGTACGTGTTGGTAACCGGACTCATCATGGTCACCCGTTCGGTTCTCGCAGCGGGTCGCGGGACGCTCGCCGGTCACCGGCGTTTCGCCGGGTACGGAGCGACGATCGCGCTCGAGGCAGGTGCCCTGCTCGTGGGTGGAGTCGTGATGGCAATCCTCGACCTACCTGCAATCGCATTCACCCTCGTGCTCGTTCTTGCACCGCTCGCCAGCCTCCTTGCGAGACCGTTCGCCGAGATCGTGGGATCCGGTCCTCCGCCGGGCATCGTCGCCCAACGTGGAACGTTCCTGGTCTGGCTGATCCTTGCGACAGGCTCGAGCCAATTGATCATTGCGGGCGGCCCGATCGCCGTGAGCTTCGTCGGTGGCTCGGCTGCGGCGGTGAGCATCTACTTCACGACGTTCGCCCTCCTCCGAGGGCCGATCACATCTGCATACGCGATCGTGGCGCGTGTCCTTCCCGACTTCACCGCGCTCGCGAACAGTTCTGACCCGGGTCGCTTGTGGGCGTGGGCGCCGAGGCTCGCGATTGGGGGCGGGGTCCTCGCCATCTTCGGTGCGGTCGGCGCGTGGCTCTTCCTCGAGACGATCGTGTCGGCGATCTACGGGCCGTCGTTCGTTCCACCAACGGCGGCGGCGGTCTTCGGTGGTGCCGGCATCGGCCTCGGGCTCGGGGCACTGTTCGCGAGCCAGATCTACAGCGCCGCAGATCGCGGCCCGCTCCTCGCAGCCGGATGGGGCATCGCGCTCATCGCCTCGATCACGGTGCTCGTAGCCCTCGACACGGATCCGATCGAACGCGCCGCCCTGGCGTTCGCGGTCGGTGAGGGCGTCGGGCTCGTGACCCTCAGTCTCGTGTTCACCGTCATTGCGGCGCGTGACGGACACCGAGTTGGGAGGACCCCTACCTAAGCTGCTCCCGATGACCCGCAAGGCCCCCACCCTCCTCATTGGACTCGTCGCGTTCGCACTGATTGCTGCTGCATGCTCATCAGGCGGTTCCGATGACTCGACGACGACCACCACGACCGAGGCGACGACGACCACGACGCTCGCTGAGACGACAACGACCGCGCCAGCGACGACAACGACGACGACCGATCCGGGTGTCGAGGTCTCGGGTGCCATCAACGGCCTCCCAGCCGACGAGTCGCTGATCGAACGCAGGGTCGTTGCGGTGAAGATCGACAACCACATCAAGGCGCGGCCGCAGTCCGGCCTCGAGGTTGCCGACGCAGTCTTCGAGATCCCGGTCGAGGGCGGAATCACCAGGTTCATCGCCCTGTTCCACCAGAGCGACTCGGACTATGTGGGACCGAACCGGTCCGGGCGGGTGACGGACTCCAAGCTCATGGCTTCGATGGCGGGAGGGCCCATCCAGATCTCGGGTGCCCAGGGCTGGGTTCAGTCCGTCTTCGCGTCCGACGGCGTGAACGTGTCCTATGACACGGGCTTCACGACCTTCCGCCGTCAACATCGTTCCGCCCCCCACAACCTTTTCACATCCACCTTTCTGATCCGCGAATACGCCGACGAACGCGGATGGCCCGACGAGAGCCCCGGCAACATGTTCACGTTCGGCGAGCCGACTCCCGGCGAGGCTTCCGCCACGACGATCGAGGTCCCATTCTCGGGGACACCTGCGTCGACGTGGGAATGGGACGGTGAGCAGTATCTCCATTTCCAGGGCACGGAACCCCACGTCTGGGTCACGGAGGATGACGAGGAGACCGGCCAGGTGGCATTCGACACGCTCGTGGTTATGAAGATGAGCAAGTACACGGCACGTCCGGCATCGGGTTCGGGAACACCGATTCCCAGCGTCGAGACCATCGGGACGGGCGATGCGCTGGTGTTCTACGGCGGTCAGGTCGTTGCAGGTTCCTGGGAGCGCGGGTCGATCGAGGATCTGTTCACGCTGACTGCGGAGGACGGAACCGTGCTGGTACTCCCTCCCGGCAGGGTGTGGATCCACCTCCAGCCGGACACCGAGACGGTCACCTGGGAGTGACCCGATGGAACCTGCGGTCGCCATCGCATCGCAGGTTCGCACAGGTCGACTCCGCGCAACGGACGTCGTTGCATCCGCGCTCGAAGCCGCACGGGGATCCCACCACGACCTGAATGCGTTCACCCTGATCGACGTCGACGGAGCGATGCGCCGCGCCGAAGCCATCGACGAGCTCGTCGCCGCGGGCCGGGATCCGGGGCCGCTCGCAGGTGTCCCGGTTGCGATCAAGGACATCATCGATGACACAGGTCTCCCGAATCGCCTCGGATCGTCCTTTCCCGCAGCACCTGCCAGAGCCTCCGCCACCGTGGTACGGAACCTCGGCATCGCCGGCGCGGTGATCATCGGCCGAACCGGACTCCACGAGTTCGCCTTCGGATTCACTTCTGAGAACCCATGGTTCGGGCCGGTACGCAACCCATGGGACACGGACACATCACCGGGAGGGTCATCCGGAGGCTCCGGTGCGGCGGTAGCTGCAGGGATCGTACCGATCGGCGTCGGAACCGACACGGGGGGATCGGTGAGGGTGCCAGCTGCGATGTGCGGAATCCTCGGACTCAAGGTGACTCACGGACGCGTCTCACTCGACGGCGTCTTCCCCCTCGTGCCGTCACTCGACACCGTCGGACCCCTCGCGCGCACGGTCGCCGACCTCGACCTCGCCTACCGGGCCATGGCAGGCGACGACCCTGTCGATCCGTGGAGCCAGCCTCAACCGATCGAAGCGGTGCAGCGATCGGGAACAGGTGCCCTGCGCCTCGGGATCGTGAGCCAGTGGCTCGAGCCACCGATGTCCGCCGATGTCCGCGCAGGCCTCGACACGTTCATCGCCGCGTGCACCGACCTCGGTATCGATGTCCGTGAGATCTCGGTCCGTGAGCTCGCTCCCGTTCCCGAGGTGACCGCGGCGATCGGGCCCGAGATCATCGCAGTGCACGGTGAGCGCTTCCGAGCGCACCCGGATCGCTACGGAACGGATGTCGCCAACCGGATCGAGGCCGCGGCGTCGGCGACCGTCGACGACGTGCTGACCGCAGAGCGCTGGGGCTCCGCTGCCAGGGCGGCCATCAGCCGCCTGGCCGACGCGGGCTTCGACGCACTCGTCGCGCCCACGGTTGGCGTGTTGACGAAGGTGATCGGGGACGACGATGTCGACATCGACGGGAAGAGGGTGTTCCACCGGGAGGCCCTCGCCCGGTTCACTGCCCCCATCAATCGCATCAGGGTGCCGTCCCTGTCGTTTCCCGTCGCAGGTACGGCGGGCCACGGTGTCTCGGTGCAGCTCGTGGGACCCATGTGGTCGGAGTCGAGGCTGCTCGCGATCGCGTCCACGCTCGAAAGCGAACGCGTTCTGGAAGTGCGGCGACCTCCCATATTCTTGGGCTGACCGAATCGAAGCTCGAACCCAACGAAGACAAGCGAACGAAGACAAGAAGGTGGCGAATCGCCTGCGGTCGAATATGCTCTCACCGTTTGGAACCCAACGATGCGCGCCCTCGATGAGCGCTCATGCACCGAGTGAATCTCATGAACACCAATGACGATGTAGTCCCGAAGAGGAGTGGAACACGTGTCCGATGAGACCCTGACCCAGGAACGACCTGCGCCTGAGCAGATCGAGGACGTGGTCATCCGCTTCGCCGGCGACTCCGGCGACGGCATGCAGCTCGCCGGTACGCAGTTCGCGTCATCCTCTGCGCTGTTCGGGAACGACCTCTCGACGCTGCCCAACTTCCCGGCGGAGATTCGTGCCCCCCAGGGCACCATCGCGGGTGTCTCCTCATTCCAGGTGCACATTGCGGATTGGGACATCCTCACACCCGGCGACAGTCCCGACTGCCTCGTTGCCATGAACCCCGCAGCCCTGAAGGCAAACCTCCATGATCTGACCAAGGGCGGGCTCCTGATCGTCAACACGGACGCCTTCGAGGAACGGAACCTCGCAAAAGCCGGGTACGACACCAACCCGCTCGAGGACGGTTCCCTCGATGCATACCAGGTGGTCGGTGCACCCATGGAGGAACTGACGAAGGAAGCGGTCGCGGAATCGGGCGTCTCCGGCCGGGCGACACTGCGATCGAAGAACTTCTTCGCACTCGGTCTCGTCTCGTGGATCTACACGCGGCCGCTCGATCCCGTCGTCGACTGGTCCGACGGGAAGTTCGGGGCCGACTCGCCGGTCGGCAGGGCCAATGTCATGGCGCTCAAGGCCGGATACAACTTCGGGATCACGATCGAAGCGCTCCACCACACCTACGAGATCCAGCCGGCTCAACTCCCTCCCGGCGAGTACACCAACGTGGTCGGGAACACCGCAACGGCCTGGGGACTCATCGCGGCCTCGGAGAAGGCGAAGCTCCCCCTGTTCCTGGGCTCCTATCCGATCACGCCGGCATCGACCATCCTCGAGGAGCTGGCGAGGTACAAGAACTTCGGGGTCAAGACGTTCCAGGCCGAGGATGAGATCGCTGGGATCGGCAGCGCGCTCGGCGCAGCATTCACAGGACGATTGGCCGTCACCTCGACGTCGGGGCCGGGACTGGCCCTGAAGTCGGAGACCCTGTCACTCGCCATGATCATGGAGCTCCCCCTGATCGTGGTCGACGTCCAGCGCGGAGGACCGTCGACGGGGCTCCCGACCAAGGTCGAACAGTCCGACCTCCTGTTCGCCATGTTCGGCCGTCACGGGGAGTCCTCACTTCCGATCGTGTCGACCTCGTCGCCGTCAGACGCGTTCGATGCTGCGTTCGAGGCGGCCCGGATCGCCATCAAGTACATGACGCCCGTCATCCTGCTCACGGACGGCTACATCGCCACGAGCTCGGAACCGTGGCGACTCCCGGACGTCGAGGCGCTGCCCGACATCTCCCACCCGTTCGCCCAACTCGTCGAGGGGGAGAAGTTCCTCCCGTACCTCCGGGACGAGGTGACCCTGTCAAGACCTTGGGCCATCCCGGGACAACCGGGCCTCGAACACCGAATCGGTGGGCTCGAGAAGGATGCAGTCACGGGCAACGTCTCCTATGACCCCGACAACCACGAGACGATGACCAAGATCCGGTCACGCAAGATCGAGGCAATCGCCAATGACATCCCCCAAGTCGAAGTGCATGGCGACGGCTCCGAGCTCCTCGTCCTGGGATGGGGATCCACCTACGGTGCGATCCGGATGGGGGTCAACCGCGTACGCAAGTCCGGACGCCAGGTCGCCCACGTGCACCTCCGCCACGTGAACCCGTTCCCCACGAACCTGGGAGATGTCCTCAGCCGCTATGACAAGGTCCTGGTCCCCGAGATCAACATGGGCCAGCTCTCCCACCTCATCAGGGCGAAGTACCTCGTGCCGACCATCGGGTACAACCGGGTCCAGGGCCTACCGATGAAGGCTCGGGAGGTCGAAACCAAGATCCACGAGATCCTCGACGGAGAGGTGAGCACATGACCGAGACCGCCCGATACCAGAGATCCGACTTCCAGACCGATCAGGAGGTTCGGTGGTGTCCCGGTTGTGGCGACTACACGATCCTCGCATCCGTCCAGGCATACCTCGCCTCGCTCGACATCGATCGTGAGAAGCACGTCTTCGTCAGTGGGATCGGCTGCTCGAGCCGATTCCCGTACTACATGAACACCTATGGCATGCACACCGTCCACGGCCGCGCTCCGGCGATCGCGACCGGGGTCGCGACGGCGAACCCCGACCTCACCGTCTGGGTCATCACCGGAGATGGGGACGGACTCTCGATCGGCGGCAACCACCTCATCCACGCGCTGCGCCGAAACGTCAACCTCAACATCATCCTGTTCAACAACCAGATCTATGGGCTCACCAAGGGCCAGTACTCGCCCACCTCCGAGATGGGGAAGACGACGAAGACGAGCCCGATGGGGTCGCTGGATCGCCCATTCAACCCCGTGAGCCTCGCCCTCGGGTCGGAGGCTTCGTTCGTCGCCAGGACGCTCGACATGGACCGTACCCACACGATCGCCATGCTCGCCGCGATGCACGGGAACAACGGCGCCGGATTCCTCGAGATCTACCAGAACTGCAATGTCTTCAACGACAAGGCGTTCGCCGACCTGACGGACAAGGGGACGAGGGACCAGAACAGGATCTGGCTCGAGGATGGGAAGCCGATCATCTTCGGTGAGAACGAGGAGTTCGGCGTCCAGATCGATGCCCACGGCGCCCGCATCGTGGAGG
>CAZYGP010000090.1:0-8043 GCA_964647265.1 uncultured Acidimicrobiaceae bacterium
CGGTCGCAGCGACGGCAGCGGCCACGGTGTCGAAGATCGGGATCCCATCGACGTCCTGGCCCGCACGAACCCACAGCTCCCGAGTCAGGGATCGACCGCTCCACCGGTATACGCGGCCGCGCACACCGACATATGTATTCTCGGAGAACTGGATGTTTCGATCCTCGAACACCGAGTCGTCGCCAATGTCCTCGACGACACCCACGTACCCATCTCCGGGGACGATCAGGTTGCCGCGCACGTGCACATCGAGCAGCAATCGCGGTCCATACGGCCCTGAACCTCGATCCTGCTGGATGGCGGCAATGGCGTTTGCGTTGCCCATTACCGTGTTCGAGACAACCTCGACGTCGGATGATCCGGCGACGAGGATGCCTGCTCCCCACAACCATTCCGTCTTGTCGTAGCCGTTGCGAAGCACGTTGTTGCCGGTGATGACGGCCGCACCGCTGATCTCGTGGAAGATGCCTGGACCCCCGTTGTCCGTGACGAGGTTGTCCTCGTAGCGTGTGTCGACGGTATCGAGGTCGGCCCAGAGCCCCGGTCCCAGGTTGTGGTGGACGTGGTTGTTGCGGAACGTCACATCGAAGCTGTTGGTCACCTTGACACCACCTGCTTCCCATTCCCAGCGGAACCCGGCGATGTTGTTGTGCGCGATCTCGCTGTCCTCGATGAGCAACCCCGTTCCCCCTGCCCCGGTCACGCCCAGCTGACCGTTGTGGTGCAGGTAAGAGGCCCGGATGGTCGTGTCGTCGCCTGCCCGTACTGCCGCTCCGTGTACACCTGTCACCTCGACGCCATCGAGCAACCACCTGCGACCTCGCTCCCCCTCACCGGGTTCCTGGCTCTGGATTGCCCCCTCCTGGGCCGGTGTCGCGTACTTCGTCACGACCAAGGAGCTGATGGTCACATCATCCGCGGATCCCACGAACGCATATGGGACCGTGCTCAACTCAACGCGGCGGTGTGTCGGATCATCGGCCACCCACACCTCGTCACCAACCCAGGACCACCGCCCCGGGGTGAGATCGTCCAGGGTGCCCACCTGCCACAGCATGACGTCGTCCATGAAGAGGTCCTGGGTGCGGGCACACTCCGGGTAGTTGGCGATGCACTCGCCATGGTCACGAGCCGAGGGATCCACCCCGTCGAGACGCCAGAACCCCTCGTTGGCGATGAAACCCGTGAGCACTGTCGCCCCGGTCATGATCGCTCCGGATGCCCCGCGGAACGCCATTCCGTCCTTGGGGACGATGCGATGCCCACGATGGGTGCCGGACTCGAGCAGGAATGCGGCTCCTGGTGGAGCGGCTTCGACGAGGGCACCGAGGTCGGCTCCGGCAGGTACCACAATCACCTCAGACGGGTCCTCTGGCACCGCCGGTTGCGCTACATCCTGCGGTTCTGTCGGTACGGCCGCCGTAGTAGGCGGCAGGGTCACGGTTGGGACCAGGGGCTCATCTGTGCACGCGACGGCGGCAATGCCAACGACAGCGACGAACGCGAGCAACGCCCCTCTGCGCATGGTCCAGCGCCTATGCGTAAGGAACCGCGACCGGCCGATACGTGGGACCTCCTGTAGACGTCAGCAGTCTACGGTGCCCTGCGATCGGGACGAGGAGTCAGCATCGCGCCACTCCTCACCAGATCCACGGACCGAGATCGGCGCCAAGGTCGTTCCCGTACATGTCCAGATCGCATCCTCCACCGTTCCAGAAGCTGTTGCGGTATCCGCCAGCCGCCGTCCAGTCAACCTGATTGCCGGTGATCTCCACGTATCCGCATCCGGAGCCGCCAAACGCCCAGGCGAACATGCCGACGTTCGACCATCCCTGGGCGGACGAGTAGATCTGATTGCGCAGAACCGCCATGTCGTAGCCGCCGGCCACTCCGATTCCCACCTGGCCGGGGTTCACCAGCACGTTGCCCTCCGCGACTTGGTGCGAACCACCGCCATCGCCCAGCATGATGCCCGAACCCGAACCGGACGGTCCCCCGTCCTTGAGGTGGTTGTCGGCTACCCGGATCGGTGAAGCGGAGGTACCGTTCGAGTCGAACAGCGAGATCAGGTCCTCGGCATCAGAGCCGCCGAGTTCGTTGGCGCCACGGTTGCCCGATATCGACGATCCGGGACCATTCACCTTGTCGAACTGGACGAAGTTGCGACCCGTGTATGCGAAGGCGTTCTCAATCACCTTGATCGTCTCCGATCGATGCGCAAGCACGCCTCGCGCGGATTCGGTGATGTAGTTGCCTATGACCGTGACAGTGTCGGAGTCGGTGATGTAGATACCGTTGCCTCCGCAAGGGCCGATCGTCGAGTTCCGTATGGTCACATCGCCTGATCCGGCGATTCGTACGCAGTCGCCGTCCGGGTTCGTGATGTGCACGTTCTCGATGACCACGTCGTCGTCGCCCGAGACGTTCACCGGCCCGGAGGACTTGCGAGCCGGGGGTTCCTCCAGTCCTGGAACGGTCGCCGTCGCGCCTGGCAGATAGGTGATCCCGCTCGCGGCGAGCACACGATGATGCCTACCTACCGCGAGCGAGGCGCTGGCCGCACCCGATCGGTGACCGTTGTTGACATAGAACGTGCCGTTCGAGTAGCGATAGATGCCGATGGTGTCATCGCCGTCGCCGTCCCAGTCACCGCCGACAGCGATGTCTCCGGGCCCGCCGAACCAGTAGGTACGGTCAACCGATCCGGACCAACGGCTGTCCGTGAGGGCGACAAGACCGTTGGAAGATCGGAAGATCCCCACGGTGTCCACACCATCGCCGTTCCAGTCGCCGATGACTGGCGTATCACCAAAGTCCCCGAAGTGGAATTCAGCGTCAGCGAACCCCGCCCCGAGCGAGTAGCTCAGGTAGAACTTCGCCTCCGAGGGTCGATAGATGCTCACAGTGTCGCATCCATCACCGTTGAAGTCCCCGACGATCGGGATGTCCGACGGGTTGCCGAAGATGTATTGCGCATCGGCTATCCCCTGGGTGTTGGAGTTCCGGAGGTAGACGAGCCCGGTCGACCTCCGGTACATTCCCGGGGTCTGGTCGCCGTCGCAGTCCCAGTCGCCCATGAGCGGCTCATCCCCGGGGTTGCCGAAGACGAACCGGCTCACCGGGGATGAGGGCACCAGGTCCTCCCATAGTCTGAAGACCGCATCGCGATCGACGAACACGAGCGTGTCGCAGTGCGACCCGACGCATGTCTCAGCGGCCTCGGCACGCTCGGCAGTGACCGCAAGCAGCGCGACTGTCGATGCGGCAACAGCGAACGCCAGCGCGGCAGCTCGAAGTCGGGACCTGGATGTCATTGAGTGGGTGATCGTTGAACGCATATGTGGTTACCTCTGGTGGTCGCACGCGACCGACGATCATCGTCGTGCCGCTCTGGCACAGCAGGAGGAGTCTCCGCCCAGGACCTGCCGGTGCAACCAGCCTGTGTTGTGGGTTCTGACGGTCGTTCGCAGCTTCGCTCGGTGGAGCGGATCGGGTGACTAGTCCCCACGGGACCCTGCGGATAACGCGTGGATCGTATCAGCCAGATCTGCTACCGCAATCCGTTGGCGGCGATTTCGCGTACTCAGAAGGCGTTTGGTCCGATTGCGGCCTCCCAGTCGTTGTCAACAATGGAGACCGCGCTGCATCCACCGCCGGACCACCATGGGTTGGAGTAACCGCCCGCCGCGGTCCAGTTGACCTGGTTACCGGCAACCTCGACGTTTCCACATGCGGAGCCGTACTGGTTCCACACATAGATGCCGACATTCGACCACGGTTGGCCATCGGAGTACACGCGGTTGTCGATCACCGTGATATTGGTCCCCGAGGCGACACCAATCCCGACCTGACCGGGATTGACGAGCACATTGTCAGCCACGTACTGGTAGGACCCTCCCGCGTCGCCGAGCATGATGCCCGAACCCGATCCGGATGGACCGCCATCACGGAGGTGGTTTCCGATGATTCGGATCGGCGAACTGCTGGTGCCGTTGGACTGATACAGCGAGATGAAGTCCTCGGCGTTCGACCTGCCGAGCTCGTTCTGGCCCCGATTCCCACTGATCGACGAACCCGATCCGTTCACCTTGTCGAACTGGACGAAGTTCCGGCCCGCGTTGACGAACGCGTTGCCATCCACGGCAACCGAGTTCGATCGGTGGACGAGCACACCGTTGTCCGTATCGGTGATGTAGTTGCCGCTGACGCTGGCACCGTCGACGTCAGAAAGGTACACAGCCTCTCCTCCGCACGGCCCGATCGTGGCGTTGCGGATCACGACGCTGGATGCGTTCGTGACGGTGATGCACGTCCCTCCGGGGTTGACGACATGAACATTCTCGATGACCACATTCGACTCACCACTCACGGTGATCGGACCCACACGGGTGCGGTCGGGAGGAGGGGTGAAGCCGGGTGGTGGGACGGTTCCGCCACCGCCCCCACCGGCGGGCGGCGACGGCTCTCCCGGCGGTTGGATCGGCGTTGGAGCCGGAGCGGGTGGTTGCGTCGTGGTGGTCGTCGTCGGCTCCGGACCGGGGCTGAAGGCAGGCCCTTGGAAGGCACGGGAGTCGATGCCACTCACCGGGATCACCGTCACGTTACGGCCCACGAACAGTGAGCCATCAGCAGGGCCGGTTCGGTTGGTGTTCTTGTAGTAGAACACACCAGTGGCGGGCCGATAGGCGCCAGGCGTATCGATACCGTCTCCGTCCCAGTCCCCCGAGATGAGCACATCACCGGGATTCCCGAAACCAACCTGGGTCGGCGCCGTGCCCGTGGCGGTCTTGGCAAGGTACACGCGTCCGACCGAGTCACGGTGGAGCCCGACGGAGTCGACGCCATCGCCATCGAAGTCGCCGGCGAATGCGCTGTCGCCAGGGTTACCGAACAGGAACTCGAACTCGGCGAACCCGACGTCCAACAGGTTCTTCAGATATGCCGTCGCTCGGTGTGATCGGTACACGGACAAGGTATCGCATCCGTCGCCATCGAAGTCGCCGACGAGAGGGCGGTCACCAGGGTTACCGAAGAGGAAGACCCGGTCGGGCTCACCGCCGGAGTTCGAGTTCCGCAGGTAGACACCACCGGTCGAGACACGATACGTGCCGGGAGTGTCCTCGCCGTTGCAGTTCCAATCGCCCATCAGGGGAACATCGCCGCTCTGGCCAAACTGGAAGGTCAGTGTGCGTGCTCCCTTGGACAGCTCAGCAAGAATGGTGAAGGTGGCATTGGTGTCGACGACGGCGATCGTGTCGCCCGCCGAATGACCGGCACTCGACACACCGACCGCGGGGACACCGAGAACGGAGAGCACGACTGCAAGCGCGACCAGCAGGATTGCCTGCCTCCGCCGACGCGGATGAACACCGGCCGACGCGCTGGATGACGAGACGTGGGGGATATTGCCCAAGGAAGAACCTCCTGGGTAGCTCTCGGACGGGATCGGCACAAACCCTGGCGATCTTGAGATGATCATGGAAAAAGGGCACGAATTGACTAGTCAGGGCACTCGTCGCGTGTCTGCTCGTGCGCGGCACTGAAGGTGTGCCGCACGTACCGTTACGATTGCGGAGGCGCCGTGGAATCCCCGCGCCGTCCCCGCACCGGACATGTCGGTAGACGACGGAAACGAGCCCGGGTGGACAACACCAGCGCAGAGGAAGAAGCGACAGGCAAACCACAGGGTCCTGCGGCTCGCCGGATCCCGGCCGGGATCGCCGACGCGGCATTTGCTTCGCTTGCAACGTTTGCTGCCGGATTGAGCGCTGTGACCCTGTTCAATGATGTTGATCGCGGCGTATACGCCCTGTTCTTCACAGCATTCCAGCTCGGGGTCGTCCTCCCATGGGACCTGATCCTGATTCCTGCCGAGGTCAACGCCGTGTCCTACCCGGTCGTCGACCGTATGCGTCGGGCGCCGGACACCCTGAAACTGGGCCTGCGTATGTCGATCATCGGTTCGCTGGCCATCCTCGTCGCAGCGTTCCTCGCCGAGGATCTCACCAGTACCAACGTCCTCATAACCCTGACCATCACGGCGATGATCACGACTGTGCTCTCACCGCTCCAGGACCACATGCGGCGATTGCTCCACATCTCGGATCAATCGTGGCGTGCCGCAACGATGTCCATGGTGCAATTCGGCGTAGTGGCGGTCAGCCTCACGATCCTCTGGCTGGTGGACGCTCCGGTAGCGCTGATGCCGTTCGGATCACTCGTACTGGCCAATGCGATCTCGCTCACCACGGGTGTGGTCATCGCCGACGTGATCCACAAGGAGCGGTTACCCGAGCGGCTCCGCTTCTGGGACCTCGCACGCGAGGGCAGGTGGCTGCTGGCCCAAGCCATCATCCCTTCAGCTGCACACTTCGCAGTGGCAGCGATCGTCGCCGCAGTAGCTGGAGCCGAGGTGCTCGGCTACGCCGAGGCTGCTCGCGTCGTCGCCCAACCGGTACTCGTCTTCGCCACAGGATTGACCGCGGTGCTGGCACCTCGGGCGATGCGTGCTGGCATGGATGTGGACATCGATGCCGCCCAGGCTGCCCGCCGGCTCTTTCTCGGTCTCGTGGGCCTGGCGGGGTTGGCGTATCTGGGTGTCGCATCGACGGATTGGGTTCTCAACCCGATGGCGTACATCGTCCCTGCCGCCTATACGGTGTCATGGCTCGTCGCCGCGATGATCATCGCCAACATGACCACGGCAGCCCTGTACCTCGACACGAACGAGCTGCTGGGTGCCCGCAAGGCCAAAGAGCTGTCCGTCGTCTCCATCGTATTGAGTCCAATCCTGATTGCCGTGGCCTTCACGGCCGGCCAGATCGGAGCGTTTGCGATCCCGTTCGGGCGGGTGCTGCGGAACGGATGTCAGATCACCTGGTACCAGGCGATGCTCCGCCGCCATTACCCCAATTCCCGGTATCTCCGCAGCTCGACTCCCGACGAGCGCACCAGCGTATCGACGTGACCAACGTGGCGCTCACGTCCGGGAGCCAGCGGCGATCGCAGGTGGGTAGTGGTTGCTCCAGCCGGAGACCATGAAGACCGTAAGAACGGCGTGCCACAGCAGAGGACGATGACTGAGCTGGTCGAGCCATCGCATGACCATCCGGACGCCTTCTGGCTCCCACAACGGCGAGGCTTCAATCTCCTCCACGACGAAGTCGCGGTGCTCCCCCAGGAACGACGCCCCGTCGAAAATGAAGAAGTGCTTGCCGATGGCTTCTGCGTCGTAGTCGAGGTACCTCTCGAGCATTCGCCGGACCAGGACCTTCTGCGTCGATGTCGCCTTGTCGTACTTCGCTGCAGCCGGGAGGTTGAAGTAGTAATCCGCGACCTCAGCATCACACCACGGAAGACGCGCCTCGAACCCATAGGTGGTCGCGGCGAGCTTCTGCTTGAGGAGGATCTGCGCGGCATGCAGATGGCGACGTAGCACGACGTCGAAGATGTCATCGTCCGACAGAACTGCGGTCTCCGCGCTCAGCCGATCCCACCAACCCGCGACGTCCTCCGCCCCACGGTACAGCCGGTCGACATGGTGTTGCCGTAGGTTCCGACCGGGAAACGCGAGTTCGGCGCGGCTCCGCGTGAGGTTGTTGAATGACGACTCGACCGGTGCGAGACGGCGAATTGGTCGAGATACGGCCGCCACCGGGATCCGGAGGCGGAGTTTGCGGTGCGAACGGGCGGACGGGAAGTGGCTCATGTACGAATCGTTCCCACCGCCATCGAGGACGGCTCCCCGTGACCCGGCTTGCGAGCCAACCGCAGCGATATAGGGGATCTGTGACTGATCGGTGCCCGGGAGCGGGGAGCGCTCGAAGAACCGGACGAGCATCCCGCGAACGGACACCGGATCCTGCGGCAGGTCCACGATCTCGTGCGAAAGTCCGAGGCGGCGACAGAACGACGCGGCAACCGGTGGCTCCGGGTCGTCGGGTCCCGATCGGAACGTGACGCACCGGACGTCGGGGATCCCAGCTTCGGCAAGGGCGAGAGCGATCGACGGCGAGTCGAGGCCGGAACTGAGCATCAGGAATC
>CAZYGP010000091.1:0-5437 GCA_964647265.1 uncultured Acidimicrobiaceae bacterium
GCGAGTTCGTGATCACGATGTCCGAGAACGGTGCGTCGCGGAGGCGATCGATGGCTGGCGGCGACAGGACGCCGTGGGTGGCGAGGACCATCACCGAGAGCGCGCCGCGTTCGAGAAGCAAGTTCGCTGATTCGACGGCGGTGCCTGCCGTGTCGATGATGTCGTCGACGATGACGCAATGGCGGCCCTTGACCTCACCGACGACCTGTTGGGCCGAAACCTGGTTCCTCATGTCCGTGCGCCGCCGCTTGTAGACGAAGGCAACCTCGGCCTCGAGGTGGGCAGCGAAGCGGGTCGCCCGTTTGACACCGCCGGAGTCGGGGGACACGAACGTGATCGGGCCCTCGATCCGCGTCGAGAGGAACTCCTCGAAGATGGGGAGCGCTGTCAGCGAGTCGAACGGGGCGTCGATGAACCCCTGGAGCTGACCCGTGTGCAGGTCGATCGATGCGATCCTGTCTGCGCCAGCAGCCATGAACAGGTCACCGAGCAGCTTCGCGGTGATCGGCTCGCGTGGCCGGCCCTTCTTGTCCTGGCGCGCATAGCCGTAGAACGGTGTGACGGCGGTGATCCGCTTGGCCGACGCACGCTTGAGCGCGTCGATCATGATCAGGTGCTGCATGATGTTCTCGTTGACCGGAGCGCTGTGGCTCTGGATGACGAAGCAATCCGCACCCCGAACTGATTCCTCGTACCGCACGTAGGTCTCGGTGCTCGCGAACCTGGAGATCTCCACCCTGCCGAGTTCGACGTCGAGGAGTTTGGCGACCTCGACGGCGAGGGCCGGATTCGCCGTCCCCGAGAAGAGCATCAGTCGCTTTCTGCCTGGCCGTTCCATCAGCCGTCGTTTCCTTCCGCGCGGAGCCGCCGCTTCTCAGCGTACCCATCGATGTGCTTCTGCGCGCCGCGTTCGACGGCGAGCACCCCTGGCGGGACATCGTTGGTGATCACGGAACCCGCACCCGTGAACGCATCGTCACCAACCGTGACGGGAGCGACGAGCATGGTGTCGGACCCGATGCGGACGTTGTCACCGATCGTGGTCCGGTGCTTCTCGTAGCCGTCGTAGTTCACGGTGATGGTCCCTGCCCCGATGTTCGAACCTCGCCCGATCGTCGTGTCACCGATGTAGCTCAGGTGCGGGACCTTGCTCCCCTCCCCGACCGTCGACCCCTTGATCTCGACGTAGGTGCCTACCTTCGCTCCTCGTTCGATGACGGCGCCCGCACGCAGGTAGGCGAATGGACCGACGGATGCGTTCTCACCGATGCTCGCCGACACAGCGACCGTGTTGTTCACCCGTGCGCCGGAAGCCACGGTCGTGTCGTACAGTCGCACCCCCGGTCCGACGTCGGCGTCGGAAGCGACGACCGTGGTGCCCTCGAGATACGTGTCGGGGAAGATGCGCGAACCCGGCTCGACCACGACGCCGGCATCGATGTAGACCCTGGATGGGTCGAGCATCCACACGCCCGCATCGAGCAATGCGTCGTTGATCCGGCGTCGCAGGACGGAACCGACGTGGGCGAGCTGGCCCTGGGTGTTCACCCCGACGCCCTCCTCCTCCGGGACACCGAAGGCATGGACCGATCGACCGTCGCCAACCATGGTTGCGATGACGTCGGTGAGGTAGTACTCACCCTGATCGTTGTCGTTCGTGAGGCGATCGAGCGCGTCCGTGAGGACGGAGCCGTCGAAGACGTAGACGGAGGTGTTGACCTCGTTGACCTCCCGCTGTTCGGGAGTGGCGTCGCGCTCCTCGACGATGCCGACCACGGCACCGTCGAGACGGATGATGCGTCCGTACCCGGTGGGGTCGTCGAGCTCGACCGACGCAATCGTCGCTGCTGCACCGGAGGCGGCGTGGTGCGCGACAAGGCTGTTCAGTGTCCCTGCCCGCAGGAGGGGCATGTCGCCGGGAAGGACGAGAACCGGACCATCGGTGACGGTGAGGCCCCCGATTCCGACCAGTGCGGCGTGGCCCGTCCCGAGTTGGGGTTCCTGGACGACGGCGGTCGCGTACTCGGGGCATTCCGCAGCGACGTCGGTTGCCTGATGGCCGACCACGACCGCCATTTCGACGACATCGAGGTCTTCGAGGGCGTTGAACACCCACCCGAGGAGGGATCGGCCTGCGCTGCGGTGGAGCACCTTGGCGAGCTCCGACCTCATGCGGGTCCCCTTGCCCGCTGCGAGCACGATGACACTGACACTCATGCGTTGACAACCCCTGATCGGTTGGCTGGGGGGACAGGATTCGAACCCGTTCTTGATGGACCAAAACCATCCGTGCTGCCGATTACACCACCCCCCAGTGCGGGTAGCGCAGACGCCGAGTCTAGGCGACGGCCATGACGACTCCCCGAGCTCCCAGCCCTCCCCGGGCAGTCAATCATCGAGTCTGGCCCAACCGTTGGCGACGGGACCCACACCGACAGCAAGGCGCGTCGGGAGGTCGACGCCTGCGGCGGCGTCGAGGGCCTCCTGAACCGTGGGGAAGTAGGCGAACAGCGCTGCTCCGGATCCTGTCATCGCGACCTCCGTCCCCCATCGGGTCACCAGCTCATCGCGCCACTCCTCGATCCGCCGATCGAGGGCGACGGCGGCGGGATACAGGTCATTGCGCATGGGGAGGCCGCCGCGCAGAGTGGGAGGCAGGGCACGATCAGCCATGGCGGGGCCTGTCGGGCCACCCAGGGCATCCCACATCCGGTACACGTCGGGCGTCGACATCATGAACGGCGGCACCACGATCGCCAATCCGAAGTCCGTGAGCGGCTCGAGTGCCGTGAGCCGCTCCCCTCGTCCCTCAGCCAGCATCGTTCCCCCAGTGAATGCGAACGGCACGTCCGAGCCGAGGCCTTCAGCGATCTCGAGCGACCGCTCATGGTCCGTCCCGAAGCCCGCACCGATGAGCCCGAGAGCGGCAGCAGCATCGGCTGAGCCGCCCCCGAGGCCAGCACCTGCCGGGATTCGCTTGACGATGTCGATCGCGAACGGCTGAATGATCCGGGCCGCCCTCCGAGCGGTATCGAGGGCCCGCCACGCGAGGTTCGACTCATCAGCGGGAGCTTCGTCATTGGACACGGTGATCGCATCCTCGCCGGCCGGCTCGATCGTGATCGTGTCGTGGAGCGAGATCGACTGGAACACCCCACGCACGGGATGGAACCCATCGACGCTCGGCGGAAGGACCGTCAGTGCGAGGTTCACCTTCGCGTACGCATGAGCCCTCACGTCGAATCCTCCACGGTCGCAAGCGCAACGTAGTCCATCGCCGAGAGCTGTTCGGGTCGCGAGGCCGGATCGATCCCCGCAGATGAGATCACAGTTGACGGATCATCGAACACGGACGCAAGGGACCTTCGGAGCATCTTGCGCCGCTGTCCGAAGGCGACGGCTGCGATCGCGATCGCCCGCTCTGCGTGGGGAGGCGGCTCGATCCTGTCGATCACGACGACGCTCGAGTCGACCTTCGGCTGGGGTTCGAAGACGTGCGGAGGAACGGTGAAGGCGATCGAGGCCGTCGCGTGCAGGGCAACGACGACCGACGGCAACCCGTAGATCTTCGAGCCGGGTTGTGCGGTGAGGCGCTGCGCAACCTCGGCCTGGACCGTGACGACGATGCGATCGATCGTCGGTGTGGACCGCAGCGCGTCGAGGATGATCCCCGTGCCGACGTTGTACGGGAGGTTGGCGACAAGGACCCACGATCCGCCCACGAGGTCGGCGCCCAGATCGACGTCGACGGCATCGGCGAACCGCACGTCGACGTTCGACACCGATCCGAGGGTCTCCGTGAGGACGGGGACGAGTCCGAGATCGACTTCGTAGGCGACGACCCGCCGCGCGACGTCGGCGAGGGCGAGCGTGAGCGTTCCCGTTCCTGCGCCGATCTCCACGACGTCTCGTCCTGTGACGTTCGCGACTTCGACGATCCTGCGCACGAGGTTCGGGTCGGTCAGGAAGTTCTGCCCATACACCTTGTTCGGACGATGCCCATGCGATTCGAGGAGCTGCCGGATCTCCGCGCGCCCCTGGGGACCGAGGGCGACGTCGCGGTCCTCGGATGGGTGATGGACAGAGTCATCAATGCCCGAGTCACTCATGGTGGCGTCCGAACACCCGTGCGGCGGTGGCCGTCGTCAACCGGGCCACCGCGTCGACCTCCATCCCCCACACCTTTCCAAGCGCCGCTCCCGTGAGCGAGACGTTCGCGGGCTCGTTCGATTGTGAACGCCGTGGCTCGGGAGTCAGGTAGGGGGAGTCGGTCTCGACCATGGTGCGCTCCGGTGGAGCCTGGCCCGCCCCGAGGCGAAGCGTGCCCCCGGTCACATACGTCAGGGGTCCTGCGAAGGAGAACACCACACCGAGATCACGGAACCGTTTCGTCCACTTCGGTCCCCCGGTCCAGCAGTGCAGGACAGCGAGCTCGCCGAGGCCACGTGACTCGAGTTCGTCGTGGACGGTCGAGAATGCGTCCCTGCAGTGGATGATGATCGGTTTTCGGAGCGCTTCTGCGATGTCGAGCTGCGCGCGGAACGCGGCGACCTGGTGGTCCCTTGGAGCGAGATCCCGGTAGAAGTCGAGTCCGCACTCCCCGATGGCGTCCGCCTCTGTCGCGAGTTCGGCGATCCGGTCGGCAGCGTGCGGCCACTCCGACGCATCGTGCGGATGCAGCCCTGCCGACCACAGGACGGTGTCGGGATGGGAGGCGGCGATGGCGCGTGACCGTTCGCTCGAGGCGACGTCGATGCCGGGGCAGACCATCCATGAGACGCCGGCTGCCCGTGCCCGCTCGAGCACGTCGGAGGCGTCGTCCTCGAGGAGGAAGAGGTGTCCATGGGTGTCGACCCACTCGGCACGGTCCACGTCAGTCCTCAGGATCGAGTTCCACCTTCGCGAAGAGGGGCCCAAGGTCGGCGACTCGTGTCCCGTGGTGGACGTCGGGTGCTTCCCACCTCGGTGCACGCTCGGGTACGTCCACACCGACGGCCTCGAGGACGCGCCTCGAGGATCCGGGAAGGTATGGGGCAAGGGCCACCGCGATCGCAGCGATGACCTGGTGCGCCACCCACAGGGTCGTGCCTGTTCGCTCCGGGTCCGCCGAGGCGGTCTTCCATGGCTCCATCTCCGTGAGGTATTGGTTCGCCTCCTGGGCGCCGTGCATCGCTCGTGCGATGCCGTTTCGGAGCTTGGCCCCGTCGAGCGCCGCTGCGGTGTCATCGAGGAGTTCGATCCGACGCGCCAGTGCGTCGTGGTCCTTCTGGGAAAGGGTTCCCTTGTCGGGCACGACACCGTTGAAGTACCGGTCCGTCATCGATACGACGCGGTTCACGAGGTTCCCCCATGTGGCGACCAGCTCGTCATTGATCCTCCGAACGATCTCATCGTCCGACAGGTCTTGCCTCGCTTGATTCGGCTCAGCCATCAACCA
>CAZYGP010000091.1:5447-7983 GCA_964647265.1 uncultured Acidimicrobiaceae bacterium
TCCGTGTCGTTGGTCTCCGGCAGGCTCTGCGCGAGCGCGTAGCGGAGCCCGTCGGTTTCGAAGCGTTCGAGGTACCAACGCAGTGGTCGGCCGACGCCGCGGGACTTCGATGCCTTCTCGCCCCCGAACGTCACGTACTGGTTCGCCGGTACGTCGGTCGGGAGGTTGAGCCCTCCATGGCCCATGATGAGGGCGGGCCAATAGATGGCGTGGAACGGGATGTTGTCCTTGCCGACGAAGTAGTACGACTCGGCGTCGGGATCCTCCCACCATGCCCTCCAGGCGTCGGGCGTCCCCCTCGCCTCTGCCCACTCCTGGGGGGCGGAGAAGTAGCCCATCAACGCCTCCCACCAGACGTAGATCGACTTGCCGGACCCGATGTCGTCGACGGGTAGGGGGATTCCCCACTCGAGGTCCCTCGTGAACGCACGGTCGTGGAGGCCGTCCTTGACCATGCCGACCGCGAAGTTCACGACATGGGGTCGCCATCCTGTTCGGGACTCGAGCCACTCCAGCATCGGCTCGTCGAAGGCTGACAGCCTCCAGTAGTAGTGCTCGGTCCCGCGAAGGACCGGGATGGATCCCGACAGCTTGCTGCGAGGGTCGATCAGGTCGATCGGATCGAGCGTCTTGCCGCAGTTGTCGCATTGGTCGCCACGGGCATCGGCATATCCGCAATGCGGGCAGGTGCCCTCGACGTATCGGTCCGGCAGGAAGCGGTTCTCGACGTCGTCGTAATACTGCTCCGTCATCCTGCGATAGAGGAACCCATTCTCGAGGAGCTTCAGGAAGAAGTCCTGTACGACGCGGGTGTGGGTGTCCGTCCCGGTGGTCGTGAAGAGGTCCCAGTCGATGTCGAGATCCGCCCAATACGTCAGGAACTCGGGGTGGTATCTGTCGACGATCTCCTGCGGGGTGACGCCGGTTTCGTCCGCCTTCACCGTGATCGGCGTCCCGTGGACATCCGATCCCGAGACCATGAGCACGTCATCCCCACGGGAACGCCGATACCTGGCGAAGATGTCCGCTGGCAGGTAGGCACCCGCCATGTGGCCGAGATGGAGGGGACCCTGTGCGTACGGCCAGGCGACCGCCACGAGGACCTTGACCGCATCGTGTTCACTCATGACACGATGGTACCGAGGGTCGAGCCACCTCTCGCTGGTGGCATGACGCCAGGAGACGAGGAACGATCGGTCGTCTCCCCTCGTGGGTAGCCTCGGTACAACCGGCGCAACGCCGGACGAGACGGAGGTTCACCCTTGGACACACTCATGGTCAGGAAGATCGACGATCTCGGGAGGATCGTCGTTCCGGCGGAGACACGTCGCCTGTTCAACATCCATGAGGGGGACAAACTGGCGATCACCGTCGAGAACGGCGGGATCGTGCTGCGCAAGCTCGATGCCACATGCGTGTTCTGTGACGGCACGGACGAGCTCGAGATCTTCATGCAACGCGGCGTCTGCGCCGAGTGTCGGACCCGCCTGTCCTCGGGCTAACCGTTTGCTTCGAGGACGCGCCCGTACACAGCCCGCTTGCTGACGCCGAACGTCGATGCCGCATCGCGGACCGCATCTGATGTCGACATACCGCAGGCGATCATGCCAAGCGCAGCCTCGACGGCTCCCTCGACCGATGGCGGGGGCCTTGTCGCTCCGTTGAGGACGATCGTGAACTCCCCACGCCTCCGGTCAGGTGGGGAGAACTCGTCCGCGGCCTCGCTCAGCGTCCCACGCCATAGTTCCTCGTGGAGCTTGGTGAGCTCCCTCGTCACCACGACTCGTCGTTCGTGCCCGCATGCGGCAGCGAGGTCGGCGAGGTCGTCATCGACCCTGCTCGGCGCCGCGAACACGACCACGGTACGCGACTCGCCTCCGATCGAGGCGAGCTCCTCCTTGCGGGCCCTGCCCTTTCGGGGAAGGAAGCCAGCGAAGACGAACCGGTCTGCATCGAAGCCGGAAACGGCGAGCGCCATGGTGACGGCACTCGGGCCGGGGATGGCTGTCACGACTGCACCGACCCTGACCGCCACCTCCACAGCGGACGCACCGGGGTCGCTGATCCCCGGCATGCCCGCGTCCGAGACGAGCGCGACGTCGGCACCTTCGAGGAGCAGCTCGCGCAGTTCGTCGAGGCGCCGCCGCTCGTTGCCGGCGAAGAAGCTTCGGGTCGGTGTCGTGATCCCGAGGTGGTGCAGGAGCGCGCTCGTGCGTCGGGTGTCCTCGGCGAGGATCACGTCGGCCTCCCTGAGCGCGGCCTCGAGACGCGTCGAGATGTCCGAGAGATTCCCGCTCGGCGTTGCGCAGATGGTGAGACGGCCCGGCATCCCGTGATCATGCCACGACCGTGATGACATCGCCGACAGGCGGTGCAGGAACGTCGGCGGGTGTCTCGAGGACCCATGACGCCTCGCGCCAGCGATACAGCCTGCGCGGAGCGGCGATGACGGAAGGCATCGCCAGGGACCCACTCGTGATCGGGGTGATCCGGATCGGCTGGTCGACACCGAATGTGTGGACGGACCGCACCTGCA
>CAZYGP010000092.1:0-7979 GCA_964647265.1 uncultured Acidimicrobiaceae bacterium
CGGCATCCACCACACCATCGAGCCGATCGAGCTGCGGTATGGGATGAACCGGCGTTGCAAGCGTTCCGCTGACCGACACGAGCTCCGTGCCTGGTGCCGTTAGCCATTTCCACAGGAGGACAGCCTCGTCCGCGTCGACGATGCTCGAAACAGACGACATCTCGTCTGAGCCCCCGTCGTCGAGGGCTCCGCGCTCGATCGATCCAAGGATGGAGTCCGTACGGTCGGCGGCCGGCGCGTCGACCATCTGCCCCCGCTCGATGCGGATCGTCGCGGAGCCTGCCCTGGCGATGATCGTCCCTGCATCGATGAGCGCTCGATGGATCCGCGAGCGCTCGAGGGTCCGTGCAAGCGTGCTCCACCCGTCCCTGCAGCGGGCCGCCTCCTCGAATCGACCGTGCTCGACGAGCGCCACGAGCCTGCGTCGTACGGCGTCGAGCAGGGTCGCAGGACGGGTGAGTCCCGCACGCAGGTCATCGACCACGGCCGCATATTCGGCATCCGTCGTCTCGTCGTCATGCGGACACATCGCGACTCCGAGCTGGGCGTACTGGCAACCGGCCCCGGCGCGTGTGCACCGTCTGATCAGCGACGCATCCCACAGCGTGTGGATGACCGCCTCGGCCTGGCGTCTGGTGCGCAGTGGGCCGAGGTCGGTGATCCCACGTGACGGCGATCGTGTGATCGTGAGGCGAGGGTGACGTTCACGTGTGAGGGTCACCCAGTGGAGGGATCGTGGTTCCTTCGATCGCCGGTTGTAGCGTGGCGCCTCCGATGCGATCAGGCGGAGTTCGACGACAGCCGCCTCGATCTCGCTCGCGGTTGCGAGGTGGTCGATCCGATGCAGGTCCCGCAGCATTGCGTCGACCGTACGGCGGTGGTCGCCTGCGAAGTACGACCGTACCCGCGCCCTCAGGTTCGTTGCCTTGCCGACGTAGATGGCGGCATCGGTGCGATCGCGGAAGATGTAGACGCCCGGACGGCGGGGCAGGTGCTCGGTCAGGGAGAGCTTCCCGATCGCCCTCGCCCCTTTGATCGTCGGGAGGGCGAGGAGGTCGTCGAGATGGGTCACCCCGATCGAGCCGGCGCGCTCGAGGAGGGCCCAGAACACGTGCGCCGTTGCCTGCGCGTCGTCGAAGGCGCGGTGGTTCGGTGATATCGGCGAGCCGAGGTGGGCTGCGAGGCTCGAGAGGCGCAAGCTCCGAACGTCGGAGCCGAGGAGGCGCCGCGCAAGCCGTAGGGTGTCCGCAGTCCGATTCGGCAGCCTGCCGTATCCGAGCCTCAGCGAAGCGGCGTTCAGGAAGCCGATGTCGAAGCGAATGTTGTGCCCGACCACGACGGCATCCGAGAGGAACTCCAGGAACGAGGGGAGTACCTCTTCGATCGTCGGGGCTGTGATCACCATGGCCTGCGTGATCCCTGTGATGACCGTCACGGTCGGCGGAATCGGGGACCGCGGATTGACGAGCGTATGGAATCGGCCGGTCTCGATGCCTCCTTCGTAGCGGATGGCACCGATCTCGGTGATGGCGCACGTGTCGGGTGCGACACCCGTCGTCTCGAGATCAAGAACGCAGAACGGCACCTCGGCGAGCGATACACCCATGTCGGAGAACGACCTCTGACCCAGCAGCGTCATGTCCCCATCGTAACCGAACACATGTTCGATGCAACGACCGGGACGATGATCGACTGGTGAGGGGCCTACATTTCCGATATGCGTTTCGACGGTCAGGTCTGGTTCGACTTCTCCGAACCTGCGGTGTGGCAGTTCTATCGCTTCGTCCGTGCCCTGGCGGAAGCTGGCCACGAAGTCGCGCTCGAGTGGAAGCCGTTGCCGCGTGACGGTGAGGAGACCCTCGCAGCGACCTTCCTCGGCCTCGACGATCCCCACGAACGCGGCCGGTTCCTCCACGCTGCATTCGGCCTCGTCCATGGCGAACACCAGGACCCGACGAACGACTCGACCGTCGAAGCAGCTTTGGCCTCAGCGCGAGTCTCGGCGGTCGCGAGCGCGTCGCCGGATCGACTCGCCGCGCTCCGTGCGGAGGCGAGCGATCTGGGTGTAATCGGCGTCCCGACGATGTATCGACATGGCCCGGTGGTCAGGATCGAACTGAACGGCGCTGCGACACGGGGGAACGTAGCGCTCCGAGCCGGGACCATACTCAACATGCTCGACGACGATGGGATCTGGGGGCTCACGAAACCATGACGACGTACCGTTGCGGCGCCTGCGGCAACAAGACCCGGTTCGATGTGTTCGATACCGTTCGGAGGCGCAGGTTCGAGCACGCAGACCTCGCCGGCTCTGTGACGATCGACGAGGAGGAGATCCTCGAACGTCTCGTCGAGCGCGTCGTCTGTCGGTGGTGTGATCGCTCCGATGCCATCGAAGTCGATCAGGTCGAGCGCTGACGGACCGCCTCTGCGAGGGCGATGGCGGCCGTCACCGACGCGTTGAACGAATTGGCGGAACCGACCATCGGAATGCGAAACTCCGTTCCGGATGTCGCCCAATCACGGTCGACGCCGAGATGTTCGCTCCCAATGACGATCGAGACGTCCCGGCGGAGGTCGAGATCCCACAGCGTCATGGTCGCGGTCGGTGTCGCCACGACGATCGAACCGTGGCCGGCGCACCACGAGATGACCTGCTGGCGCGTACCCGCACCGGTCGGGAATGCGAACAGTGAGCCCTGTGCGGATCGGACGACATTCGGATTCACGAGATCGGTGCCGAGATCCGATCCGATGAACGCAGCACCGAAACCGTCCGCCGTTCGCACCATGGCGCCGACGTTTCCCGGCTTCTCGATGCCGTCCCCGACGAGGACGAGCACGGGGCGTTCGACGTTCAGGGTCCCGACGCCGTGATCGGGCGTCTTCATCACTGCGGCGATGCCGTCGGGGTTCTGGCGCACCGAAAGCGAGTCGAAGACGCGTCGTGACACTGTGACGATGTTCGGCAAGTCGATGGGCATGCGGTCGATGCGAACGATGCTCACAACGACGTCCATCCTGGTCGTCATGCCGAGCGCCTCGCGCTCTCCCTCGACGAGGAAGGTCCCTGTCGCGTCCCTTTCGCTGCGCACGCGCAGGGAACGCCACCGCTTGACCTGGGCATTGTGTGGGCTCGTGATGTCCGCGTCGCTCACCATCCGCCCCCGCCGCTCCCGGAGAATCCGCCCCCTCCGGAGAACCCGCCGAACCCGCCGATCGATCTGCCGGGCGTTCCCCACGAGCCGGTGTCCCACGATCCTCCGCCGGCCGATCCGAAGCCTCCTCCTCCGTCCCACCAACCTGAACCACCGTCGTTCCACGATCCTGATCGATACAGGCCATCCCAGCCGGGACCTCCGTTTGCACCGCCGAGGGCCGCCCAGTGCAGGAACAGGAAGGTGAACGGATCGAAGTCGAACCGGGAGTCCGAGAGCGGTCGATCCGTCCACGAGTCGCGCTGGCGCGACGTCCCCGCGTGGGCGAGCTCCGGGGCGTACCGGTTGAGGTCAGCGAGGTGTGCTTGCTCGAGGGCGCTGCGCTGCGCTGCGTAGGCGAGAGCGAACGCCCTCGAGCCCCTCGGATCCGACGCCCCGAAAGCCGCCGCAACGTCAGCGTACGATCCCACGAGACCGAGGGATGCGAGAGCGGTCCGGCTCTCGAGCCATCTGGCCACCGCTACGGCAGGCTCGAGCGACACCGCGAGGATTCCGGCGATGACACGAACATCGGTGGTCTCGGCGTGTCGCGATATCTCGTCGAGGATGCTCTGGTACATCGCAGGTCCGTCATCTCGTCGTTCGCGCAGCGCCACGGCGACCGCGATCGGGATTCCTAGCCCTTCTGCCACCTCTCGCACCGATCGGAGCTCGGCATCGGTGGAGAGTCCCGCCATGGAGGCCTCGAGCGCGATTGCGGGATCCGCCACATCCGCGAGATCAGCGTAGGCGGAGACGAAGGAGTCGATCGCGTCTGCCGAGTTGTTGATCAGCAACAGCGCGGCCACGGCCGGCAGGGAGAGGCCGTCCTCGATAAGGGGCGCGCCGACACGCTCGAGGTGGCTGAGCGTCGACGCGAAGCGGCGAAGGGACTCCTCAGGGCTGTCACCGAGGTCGGCCAGGGCGATCGATGCGATGTCCCTGGTGGGTGACTCGTCGAGGGAGGAACGGATCGTGGCAACGCGTTCTGTCTTGGCCGCGGCGAGTTCGCTCGCCGATACGACGTCGTCGACCGTCGACCGAAGTTCCTGTCCGGGATCGAGGACCGGTGCCGACGCCATGAGGAGGTGCCCGAGGCGTTCGACCGTGACCGCCCCGATGGGCGTGGTGACCAATCGCTCGATCAGGGCATCTGCTGCCCGACGGCGCGCGGCTCCGACACGATGGGGGCGAAGTGCATCCACGAGCTCTCGGATCTCCCCGAGTGCGACCTCGAAGGCTTCACCATCCCGGGGGTCGATTGCCATCGCGTGCTCGACCGATCCATCGAGTCCGGATTCGAGTATCGGTCTCTCACCACTCGCGCGGAGGTCGATCGGTACCCGTGTGGCTTCCCTCAGAGAGGCCACGTCGACCACGGTGATCGCCTCCAGCGTTGCGAGGGCTGCAAGCGCCTCTGCGTCGGTCGCCGTTGCCCTGTTCGCCCGAATGTCGAACAGGGCCTGGACGCCAACCGAGGTTGCAACGTTCACCTCGCTCGTGAACCCGATGGCGTGGTGCCGGGCCAGTGCGAGATCGTCGCCGCTCGGATCGAGTCCGAGGAGCAGTGCATCGATGCGACGGTTTCGCCCCGCTGTCACGCTGGCCGCACGGCCGCGCCGGCCGACCACGACCGCACCGACGCCGAAGATGATCACCGGTACCAGGAACACTCCCGCGACCACCCATCCAACAGCAAACGTCGAACCCTCGTCGGCCTGGTCGAGGCCATCGGGCAGCGAATCCCCTGCGAGCACCTGGTCGACCGCCCCGATGATGGCCAGCACACCGGCTTCGAAGTCACCCGCTCCGAAGAAACTCCGTCCGGCGTTTGCGATGGCGCGGCCCGGCAGGTCCACTCCCTCCTGCGTGACGACCTCGGTCCGGCGCTCATCGATGGCGACGAGGACCAGAATGCCGTTCTGTTCGCTCGGATCACCCACACCCCACGCGTTGGCGAGATTGGCAGCGAACTCCTCGGGTTCCTCACCCCTGGTCGACGACGCGATGACGACGGCAAAAGGATTGCCGTGGGTCGCGGTCACCCGCTCGATCGCCATCGCGATTCGATCGGGGTCCTCGACGACATCCGGCTCGTCCGTGAACAGGCCCTCGCACACGAGGCCGCGGTAGGTGCCACACTCCACGACCTGCGCTGCGGCGGGATCAGCCGTGCCTGCAGCCACGAACGCCATGGCGAGCAGTGTGCTCCAGACGACCACACGCAGGCGTGCCCCCACGACCTTTCGCATCAGGACACGCCGAAGCGGAGAGGTATGTCAGTCGGCCTGTAGAACCCGGGGCTCAGGCTGTGCATGTGGCGTAGCGCCGTCACGACGTGCGCCGCCGTGCCCTCGTCGACGGGGTACCCACCGGGGAACTCGTTCACGATCACCGGATCGCCGTCGATTCTGATTCGGTCGAACTCATCACCGACACCCCACGCCATGTGGAGATCGAGGACGATCTCGCGCCGGTCGCCTGCCGCCAACCGTGCAGTGTGCATTGCCCCGACGATCGTTCCATCCACGATCACGGGAACGATCGTGACCGTGACGTCGTGATACGGCCACTCGAGACCGCGGGCGACGAGCCTGGCGCTCGAGTCGAGACCCTTGTGCCCGACCCTGCCCGATGCGATTCCCTCCGCGAACTGCTCGGCAGTGAGGCCGCGTCCGGACTTGGCGACGAGCGAGGGTCGGCGTGTCGACGTGTCCATGCGGCGCTCCACGTGAATCCTCGTGATGGCCCGCGTCGCCCCTGCCAGCAGCAGCGGCAGGCGATCCATGACAAACCCCGGATTCGCCCCTGTCACGATGATCGTGCGCCCATCGGACCGTGCGGATGTGTGCATGGCGTCCCAGATGTGGCGGGGAGCCCATGCAAGTCCCTCGCACGTGGTGACCACGTTGTAACCGGCCGACACGAGGCGGATCACGTCGGGTGCGACCTTTTCCGCGGCGGATGCGAACGCGACCAGTGCGGCGTCGCCGTCCCCCGCGCGTGGCAGGTCCACGGTCGATGCGTATCCGGGCGCACCGGTTGCCGCGACGAGCTCGCTTCGAGCCCTGGCGTCGGGATCGACGACGGCCGCTATGCGGTCGACGGCGCCGTCGGCCAGCGCACCCTGTGCCACCCAGGTACCGATCGGTCCTGCTCCCACGATCACGAGTCCGGCCATGCACCTGATGTTGGTCGCTTGGCGATCACTAACCAAACAGTGGACAGTCATGGCGGAGACCTTGCTACGGTCGAGCGATGATCGAGAGACGGTTTCCGGTGCATGGGCCCTTCGACCTCACGGCGACGATGCGCGCCGCAGGCGTCGGCGACCGCGACCGTTCCGGGCGGTGGTGGTGGGTCGTGGCAGATGATGAGGGAACGGCGACGTTGTCGCTCGAGCGGGTCGACGACGGTGTGGATGCCGTGGCATGGGGACACCGTCCCGGCGACCTGATCGAGAGGGTTCCCAAGCTTCTCGGGCTCGACGATCGCCAACGGGTCGACTTCCGTGGAACCCCAGCGGAGCGGTTCCTGGCCCTCGCGAAGGGACTCCGACTGGGGGCGACTGCCGATGTCCATGGTGCTCTTGTCATGTCGATCCTCGGACAGGTCGTGACACGGGCGGAGGCGGGCGCCTCGTTTCGGTCGATCGTGGCGCGATGGGGCGAATCCGCTCCGGGGCCGAGGAGCGGTCTTCGTTCCATCCCCGTGCCGTCCTGCATAGCGGGGCTGAGCTACGACGACCTCCATGCGTGCGGTATCGAGCGAAGGAGGGCGGAGATCCTGATCGAGGTGTCGAGGCGGTCACAGCGCCTCGGAGAGATCGTCGAAATGTCACCGCTGGAGGCACGTCGTCGGTTGCGCAGCGTCCGAGGGATCGGTGCATGGACAACGGAGCTCGTCGTGGGATCGGCGCTTGGCGATGCCGATGCGGTTCCCGTCGGCGACTACCACCTGCCGAACACCGTCGTGTTCGCACTGGCGCACGAGCCTCGTGGCGACGACGCCCGGATGCTCGAGCTCCTCGAGCGATACCGTCCCGAGCGTCGGAGGGTCATCGTCGCCATCGTCCAATCGGGTGTCCGTGCGCCACAGTACGGACACCGCACCCCGGTGAGGCGTCACATCTGAGAGCTGGTGCGTCCGGTGTCAGGTGACGCCCTTGGTCGACCCGCGGTACTGCTCGTAGGACCTCCTGTCCAGGATTCCGGTCATCCTGTCAACCGCATCGAGGACCTGGCGATGGGTGTTGAAGAGTGGGGCGAAGCCGAACCGGATGATGTCGGGTGCCCTGAAGTCGACGATCACGCCCTCGGAGCGAAGTGCCCGGGACACCGCGTACCCCTCGGGGTGTGTGAGCGCCACGTGTGAGCCGCGCTGACTGTGGTGTGGAGGGCCGACGATTCCGATCGATCCGGCTTCGACGAGCGGAGTGACGGCATCGATGAAGAGGTCGGACATCGCGAGGCTCTTGGAGCGGATCCGTGGGATGCCTGCCTCAGCGGTGATCTCGATCCCCACCGCGGTCGCCGCCATCGACACCACGGGTGGCGTGCCAACCATGAAGCGCGATATCGATGGCGCAGGGACGAATCGTGCCTCGAATGCGAACATATCGGCATGTCCGAACCATCCGGAGATGGGTTGGACGAGTTCGCTCTGGAGATCCCCACGCACATACAGGAATCCGGGAGATCCGGGACCCCCGTTGAGGTACTTGTAGGTGCATCCGACGGCGAGATCGGCACCCCAGTCGTCGAGAGCGACGACCGTCGACCC
>CAZYGP010000093.1:0-5862 GCA_964647265.1 uncultured Acidimicrobiaceae bacterium
AGGAGGAAGTCGCGGCGAGGGCTGCCGATCCGCTGGTGAGGGTCCGGATCCTCCTCGAGGCGAACGGCGCCTGGGACGAGGCGAGGCAGGCCAGCACCGAAGAGTCCGCGGGTCTCACCGTCGACGACGCGATCGCTGCGGCCGAGGCGCTCGCCGCCCAGGGGGTCAACGACGTGTTCGGAGCCATGTTCGCCGAACGCACCGTCCAGCTGGACGAACAACTCGATGAGGCGCTGAGATGGCGGTGAGGAACCTCGCCCAGGCGATCACCGACGCGCACGATGTCGCGCTCGGCGGCGATGAGCGTGTCGTGGTGCTCGGTGAGGACGTCGGCGTCAACGGGGGTGTGTTCCGCGTCACCGACGGCCTCCTGGAGACGTATGGACCGGATCGTGTCATCGACACGCCCGTCGCCGAGTCCGGGATCGTCGGAGCTGCGTTCGGGATGGCGATCGCCGGGCTGAGGCCGATCGCGGAGATCCAGTTCATGGGGTTCTCCACGCCCGCGTACGACCAGGTCATCAACCACGTATCGAGGATCCGCAATCGGTCCAGGCACCGGTTCACGAGCCCACTCGTCCTTCGCATACCGTACGGCGGTGGCTTTGGGGCGGCTGAGCACCATTCCGAGTCCTGGGAGGCGCTCTATGCCCACATTCCCGGCCTGAAGGTCGTCACACCGAGTACGCCGCACGATGCGAAGGGTCTCCTCCTCGCAGCCGTCGAGGACCCGGACCCCGTCGTGTTCCTCGAACCCATACGCCTCTACCGGGCCGTCAAGGAGGAGGTCCCCGAGGGGCATTACACCGTCGACCTCGGCACGGCTGCTATCAGGTCGACGGGAAGCGATGTCACGCTCATCACCTGGGGTGCCATGACGAAGGAGTGCCGCGCCGCAACCGAGCAGCTCCTCGAGGAGGGAATATCCGTCGAGCTGATCGACGTCCGGTCTCTCGTCCCGCTCGACACCGACACCATCGTCGAGTCCGTCACCCGGACAGGGAGGGCGGTGATCGTCCACGAAGCGCCTCGTACGGGTGGCTTCGGCGCCGAGATAGCGGCGATCATCGCCGAACGATGCCTCTATTCGTTGTTGTCGCCGGTGCGACGCGTCACCGGATGGGACACGGTGTTCCCGCTCAAGCGGAGCGAGCACATCTACCTTCCTTCGGTCGCCCGTATCGTCGCCGCGGCTCGCGACTCCCTCGAGGACCGCTGATGGCGAACGTCTTCCGGCTCCCAGACATCGGCGAGGGCCTCACCGAGGCCGAGATCGTCGAGTGGCTCGCCACAGAGGGAGACGAGGTCATCGCTGACCAACCCCTCGTCGTCGTCGAGACCGACAAGACCCAGGCCGAGCTCCCGGCGCCGATCTCGGGCACCCTGTTGCACCGCGGAGCGCGCGAGGGTGACGTGCTCCTGGTCGGCTCGATCCTGGCAGTCATCGGCGAACCGGGAGAGGAGTGGACCACCAATGGCGATCGCCCCGATGCCGACTCGAGTGGTCCCATGCCCGTGCCCACCGATGATGCAACTCCCCCTGCGAACAGCGACCGAGCACAAGCCCTGCCTGTCGTTCGTCGAGCTGCCAGGGAGGCAGGCATCGACATCACAACGATCGCCGGATCAGGCCCCGGCGGCAGGGTCACGCGAGCCGACCTCGCCGCCCACCTCGATGGTCAGCGGACACCGATCGCGGAGGAGCGGCCACCGCTCGTGGGCACGCTCGACGAGTCAGCCGAGGACCTCACGGCGAAGGCATCGCCGTTGGGCAGTGGTCCACGGTCGCAAGAAACCTCATCGGGTCGATCGACCTCCCGACCGGGCTCGACCGTTCGCCTGTCGCCGACACGCAGGGCGATCGCCGCCCGGCTCACCCGCTCATGGACAGAGATCCCCCACGTCACCACGTTCGATTCGTTCGACGCGACGGCGATCCTGTCTCGGCGGAGGGAGCTTTCGTCCCTCTCGGGGAGATCGATCCCCCTCGAGGCTCTCGTCATCAGGGCGATCGTGCCAGTTCTCGCCACGCATCCGGAGTTCAACGCCACACTCGACGGCGACGAACTGATCCTCCACGCACATTACGACATCGGTATCGCCGTCGATGGCCCTGATGGCCTCCTCATCGGCGTGGTCCGTGACGCCGCCGGTTCGTCGATCGACGAGCTGTCGTCGACGATCGATGGGCTCGTCTCGGCCGCCCGCAATCGATCCCTCGCACGGGAGGATGCCACAGGTGCCACGTTCACCATCTCCAACATCGGCGCCGTCGGAGGCGGCTACGGAACACCCATCATCCCGCTTGGCACAACAGCGATCCTCTCGATCGGGCGGGCAGTCGACACTGTCGTGCCGCGAGGCGGAGACATCCGCATCGCCCCCATGGCCCCCCTGTCGCTGTCCTACGACCATCGCGTGATCGATGGCGCCCTCGGGCGGGCGTTCATGGCCGACGTCGTCGATCGGTTGACCGATCCGCCCGTCGACGGCTCGTAGCGAGTCCAAGCCTGGGGCACGATAGAAGTAACGTGCGGTGATCGGATGACCACGTGTGGTGGCTGCAATGAGTCGTTCGACCCATGGGACTCCCAAGGAGCGTTCCGTAAGATCGTGCCATGATGGAACGGGTCAACACATTCACATACCAACTGACGGCGCGTTGGCATGCGTTCACCACAGATGACAGAGGCGCGTCGATGGTCGAGTATGCATTGCTCGTCGGTCTGATCGCCATCGTTGCCATCGTCGCGGTGACATTCTTCGGAACCCAGCTGAGCGCCGAGTACGACGACATCGCGAGCAGCATCCCCTGAGTCGATTTCCGCGTCCCGACGGAGGGATAGCGCCCGTCGGTTCAGTCGACTTCCTCGGCGACAGCTTCCAGTGCCTCGCGGGCACGTTCGAGGTCCTCGACGCGCACCATCACTCGCGCGCCACCGCTGAGGCCGGTCATCGATGGGATCGTGCCCCCGGCGTCATCGCTGACGGCCGTCGCCTCCATGCCCACAGAGGCGAGATGCGCGACAGCCAGATCCGCTGCGAACGAGGTTCCGAATGATGCGACTTCGACGATGTCAACCATGTCGTGGAGCGTACCGCTAGCGAGATGATCCTGCTCCACCCGAGCCGTCCACGGTACCGTTCGGTCGAGGAGACCAATGTCGAGTACGGCCGTCTATGAACTGATCGGATACACCGGGTCGCTTCTGGTCGTCATCTCGCTCGCGATGAGCTCGGTCGTCAGGCTGCGCGTCGTGAGCCTCGCCGGTTCGTTCGTGTTCGGCGTCTATGGCTCTCTGATCGGATCCATCCCCATCGTGGTCACGAATGTCGCCATCGCCGGCATCAACGTGTGGTACCTCGCCAAGGAACTCAGGACGCTCGACGTCCTCGGTGTTGTTGCGGTCGACGCCGACGACCCCTTCCTCGCAAGCTTCATGGAGCATCACCATGCCGACATCGATTCGCATGCGACAACGGACCTCTCCGGTGCCGACGTGTTCTTCGTCATGTTGCGCGACACGACGCTCGCAGGTGTGTTCGGAGGTCGGAGGCTCGGCACGGACGAGCTCGAGATCGTCATCGACTACGTCGCTCCACCGTTCAGGGATCTCAGGTCAGGGCAGTGTCTCTTCGCCGACGACGGGCGCCGCTTCGCCGATCTGGGTTTCCACACCCTGACGATGCGGCATCCCGATCCTCGGCACCTCGACTATCTCGAGGCAATGGGGTTCGACGAGCAGGAAGGTGTGTTCGTCAAGCATGTCGGATGACGAATCCCTCGTCCACGACGCGACGCTGAGCCCGATGCGACCCTCGGATCCGCCCAACGGGTACCCGCGCGATCTCGAGCGATGGATCGACCTCCCTGGTGGCGAACGGATGTTCATTCGCCCCATCGTTCCGGAGGATGTCGCTCGCATCGAGAATGCGTTCGAGCATGCCGACATCGACACGATCCGTCGCAGGTTCTTCACCGCGGCTCCGCCGACTGATCGCGCGCATCTCGAGTACCTCGCGCGTGTCGACTTTGTGAGGCGGCTCGCGCTCGTGGCGATGGATGCCGACGGCGACTCGGTCGGTATCGGACGTTATGAGTCGACGGGCGATGGCAGAGCCGAGGTTGCGATCGTCGTCGCCCCGGCGTGGCGGCGCCTCGGCGTGGCGTCGGCGCTCCTCCTCGCGCTGGAGGCTCCGGCGATCTCCCACGGTATCGAGGTCTTCCATGCGCTGTACCTGCCGGACAACACGTCGGTGGAGAAGCTGCTCATCGGCCTGGGATACGGTGACCGGCGCGTCGTCGACGGCATCATCGAGCTCGTCAAGCCACTGACCGATGCGGGTACCATCGCCGAGTGATCGTCTCGTCCCTCGTCGCAGCCCTCGACGACAGGTTCCCATTCATGGGTGCGGCATCTTGGGATCCGGTCGGTCTCCAGGTCGGGTCAGCGGAGGCAGACGTCGGATCCGTGGCCGTCTGCCACGAGCTGACGGAACGCCTCGTTGACACGGTCATCGACAGGCACATCACGACGATCATCACGTACCATCCGGTGCTGTTCACACCAACGGTGCGCATGCTCGCGGGGCCAACACCCGAGGGTCGGGTGCTCAGGTTGGTGTCGAACGGGGTATCCGTAGTCGTCATCCACACGGCGCTCGACACGGCGACGCCCGGCACGGCAGACTTCATGATTGAGGCCCTCGGTTGGGAGACGACAGGCGCCTTCGGGGCCGTAGGGGACGATGGCCCCCACATGGGGAGGGTTGCGAGCCTCGATGAGGAGACGACGGCTCGCGATCTCGCTGACCTCCTCTCGGAGCGCCTCAGCGTTGCGGTTCGGGTCGCCGACGCACGCCGATCGATTGGTTCCGTCGCTGTTCTTCCGGGCTCGGGGGGGAGTTTCCTGGAGGATGCCACACTTCACGCGGACGCCATCATCACCGGAGATGTGTCTCACCATCGTGCGGTTGCTGCACGCGATGCGGGCCTCTCGGTCTTCGACGTGGGTCACAGCGCCACAGAACGCGCCGGTGTCGGAGCACTGTACGCTGCTGTACGCGAGGTCGTTCCCACCGCGGTTCACCTCGCGGACGACCCGACACCCTGGGAGGCCATGACGTGGAACAGCTGACGAGCCTCGCGGACCTGCTCGATCTGCACGACATCGACCTCCAGATCGACCGGTTGCTCGAGGAACGCGGCTCCCTGCCAGAGCTGACCCTCTACAAGGACGCCCACGAAGAGGTGCGCAGGCTCGAGGCCGCGCTCAGCGAGGCGAGGAGTCAGCTCAAGGCTGCCGAGCTCGGTCTCGATCGAACGAACGGAGAGCTCGAAATCGCCGCCAATAAGGCGGCCTCGGAGCAGAACCGCCTGTACGCGGGGGGAATCTCCGCGCGTGACGCTGATTACCTTCGCCGGGAGGTCGACATGCTCTACGCACGTGTCAAGAACCTCGAGGATGGTGTCATCGAGTACATGGAGGCCAGGGAGATGGCCGAGAGCACGGTCGACGACCTCGAAGCCTCGCTCGCCGAGCGTGTCACCGAGAAGGAGCGTCTGGGTGCCGTCATCCAGGACCGATGGCGTCTCATCGACAAGGAGCTGGCCCTCAAGGAGGGTCGAAAGGCCGCTGCTGCAGAGCTCGTCGACGAGTACCTGATGGAGGTCTACGACGACCTCCGGGGGCGCCGCACGGGCCGTGTCGTGGCCCGGCTCACGGACGCGACCTGTGGTGCGTGCCACCTGCGGCTCTCCGCCGCAGAAGCGGCGAGGGTCGTTCGGGACGACCCACCCAGATGCATCCACTGCCAGGCGATCCTGGTCATCTGATCCGTGCTGTTCTGGCATGTCGGCGC
>CAZYGP010000093.1:5962-7934 GCA_964647265.1 uncultured Acidimicrobiaceae bacterium
CAGCCCGAGACGTTGTGGTGGCCATTCCTCGGATCCACGTTCGCTACGAGCGGGTTCGGCACCTACGGTGCATATGTTCGCGACCTCATGACCAACCCGACGATGTGGGCAGGCGAGGCCGTCGGCCTTGCGTACCTCGTGTGGCTCAGCCGTCGGGCTGGACTCGCGAACACCCAGGCGCGTGCACGCCTGCTATCGACCGGAGTGGTGTCAACTGCCATCGACTGAACCGTTCGGGCGGATGCTCCAGGCTCGAAGGGCCATTCGCACCGCGAGAGCCGCAAGGACGAGGGCGAAGATCCGACGAAGGAGCGCCTCGTCGACGACATAGGCGACCTGGGATCCGATGAGTGCACCGATGATGCCGGCGGAGCCGGTGAACAGTGCGACCTTCCAGACGACCCGCTTCGCTCGCATGTGGCCGACTGTTGCGATGATCGCCGTCGGGACGATCACGGCCAGGGATGTTCCCTGTGCGCCGAGCTGCGAGAACCCGAAGAGGGAAACCAACACGGGAACGATGATGATCCCGCCGCCGATGCCGAGGGATGCAGCGAACATGCCGGCGACGAGGCCGAGGACGATGAGTCCGAAGATGTCGATCACAGCGCCATCCGGATCGATGAAACCATCATGACCACGGAGAAGATCCCTGCGAGCACGTGTTCAGGGACCCGTTCGAGATAGTGGGCCCCGACCCATGCGCCAATGCCCGATCCCGCGAGGATCACGACGGCCGACGGCCAGTCGACGGAACCCTTCGTCCCGAACGCAAGAAGGGCAGCAGCCGCTGACAGGACGATGGTTGCCGATGATGTCGCCGTCGCACCGTACTGATCCATCCTCAGGATGAGCACGAGACCCGGTACAACGATGACCCCGCCACCGATGCCGAGGAGTCCGGAGGCGAAACCTGCGACGATACCGATGAGTGCCGCTTTCAACCACATGGGTCCCATTCTGCGCACGGTAGCGGTGCCCGGTTGGTGACCTCCGTCAGTACGCTTCGCGTGTGTTCCGTACGCTCACCCTTGTTGTCGCGCTCGCGATCGTCGCGTCCGCGTGCTCGGACTCGAGTGCCGATCCCGCCGGCCATGACAGTCCTGAGCGTGCGGTCGTCGCGTGGTTCGAAGCCATCGACGCGGGGAATCCAGACGCTGCATCGGACGCCGTGCACAACGGTTCGTTGACACTCATCCTTGCGATCGAGAATGACCTCGACGAGGCGACGACCGCTGACTACCTCGACACAGGGGTGCCGATCGAGGTCCAGGCGGTGTACTGGTCGTCGTTCAGGGAAGGCTTCAGCCAATTCGCATCGAGGCCCGTGTCGACACTGACGGTCGGCGAGAGCGAGCTCGTCGTCGGAGGAGGGCACCAGTTCGCCCGTGTTCCCATCGCGGGAGGACAAGGAGCATCCTCCGTCGTCTTCACCCGTCAGGTCGCCGACGGATCGTGGGAGGTCGACCTCGTGGCGACTCTCGCGGACGGGTTCTCGAGCCTGCTGGCCGACAGGTACGATCGGCTGGGCTCGTCCGAGGACGCATCGATCATTCGAGCGGAGTTCGTCGACACGGTCGCGCCCGCCATGTGGGCTGCGATCACGGACGGCGCGTTCGGAGAGGACTTCGACCGGATCGCACTCACCCTGATCGGCCAGATCGAGGCGTGAGCGACGAAGGCCTCACCCCAGCGACCGGAGCTCGGGGAGTACGTCCGTTCCGAGCATCGCGATCGTCGCGTCCTGGTCGATCGAGGTGGTCTGGATCGCGACGATGTCGGCGTGGACCTCGGTGATGAGCGGCGCGTACACGTCGATGTAGTCCGCTGGGGATTCGACACGGCTGTAGCGCTCGAGGATTTCACCCCGTGGCATGGTGTCGGCTCGCATGCGTAGATCCATCGGGTCGACTGCCTCGAGTCGCCCGGGAGCGCGCAATCCCCTCCACGCACCAAGCGTGGTCCATGCGTC
>CAZYGP010000094.1:0-7916 GCA_964647265.1 uncultured Acidimicrobiaceae bacterium
ACGGGCAGGATGTGCCCACCGGTGAGGGTGAACACCGTGTCGACGCCCTCCGCCTTGAGGGCACGGGCGATCACCTGCCCGCCGTGGATCTTGGCCATCGTCTTCCTCCGGATCGGTCCGCCCGAGGGTAGGGGCGTGGGGACCCGGTACGCTTGCGGGCATGGAAATCAAGCCTGAATTCCGGACCAGGCTCGGTGACGAACCGATCGGATGGATGACAACGGTCAGCGCATCGGGCGTGCCCTCGACCAATCCGGTGTGGTTCCTTCTGCGCGACGATGACACGATCGTCGTGCACAGCAAGGATCCATCCGTTCGAGTGCGGAACCTCGGCGTCAACCCGCACGTGACGCTCCATCTCGAGGGGAACGGCCGTGGTGGCGACATCCTCGTGTGCAATGGTGCGGCGCGCGTCGACCGTTCGGAGCCGAGCGCAGCGCACGACTCTGCATTCCTCGACAAATACCGATCGTTCCTCGAAAGGAATCGGTGGACGCCGCAGTGGTTCGCGGACCACTACCCCACTCCGATCGTCATGGAGATCTCATCGATTCGGGGCTGGTGACGGGCATAGATCCCGCGCCCAACGCGTTGGTACGCGTTGCCCCCTGACCAGGAAGACCATGTTCACAAGGAAACCGAAGGCCCAGACGGTGATGAGCCTTGCGGAGATCGATGATCTCAGCCGCACCGGCAAGCCCGTCCTCGTCGACTTCTACCAGGTGGGCTGTGCCCCCTGCCAGGTCATGGACGGGATCATGAACGAACTCGCACGTGAGTACGGGTCGTCTGCGCACGTCGTCAAGGCCGACATCGCCTCGATGCCCGACGCGATCGCGAGGTACGGCATCCGTTCCACACCGACGATGATCCTTCTCGGCAGAGCACCGGCCAAGTCGTCACGGAAGGCGAAGGACCGCTCGTCCGGGACGAAGGGCGGCCAGCGTCCGGTGACGCAGCGCTGGCGTGCATCGGGCCTCGTTCAGAAGAACCAGTTGACGAGGCTCCTCGAGTCGAACGGTGCCCGAAGGGTGACACCCGGCTGACGGCGGAACCGGCGTTCAGTACTCGTAGAACCCTCGGCCGGTCTTGCGGCCGAGGAGTCCGGCCTCGACCATCCGACGCAACAGCGGGGGCGCCGCGTACCTGACGTCGCGGTACTCGTCCATGAACGCGTCGGACACCGCAAGCATCGTGTCGTTGCCGATCAGGTCGGCCAGGGCGAGTGGGCCCATCGGGTACCCCGCACCGTTCACCATGGCGGCGTCGATGTCCTCACGGGTCGCAAATCCCTCCTCGTACATGCGGATCGCCTCGAACACATAAGGGCACAAGAGCTTGTTGACGATGAACCCGGCCCTGTCTGATGCTCGAACGACGGTCTTGCCGAGGACGTCGGATGCGAACGCCGCGGCCCTGTCCACCTGGGTGTCGTCGGTTACGACGGTCGAGATGACCTCGACGAGGGGCATGACCGGCGCAGGGTTGAAGAAGTGCATCCCCACGACCGAGTGGGGCCGACGGGTCGCACCGGCAATCCGGGTGATGGGGATCGATGAGGTGTTGGAGGCGAGGATCGCCGTCTCGGAGGCCACGACCGCGTCGAGCCTCGCAAACAGGTCCCTCTTCACCTCCAGGTTCTCGACGACCGCCTCGATGACGAGTTCGCGGTCCGCGAGCGCCTCGAGGCCGGTCACGACGTCGATTCGCGAGAGCGCATCGTCGCGCGCTGAAGCCTCGAGTTTCCCGCGCTCGACGGCTCGCGCCAGGGAACGTTCGATGCCTTCGAGGGATCGCTCAGCGAGTTCATCGGACACCTCGACCACGATGGTGGCGACTCCCGATTTCGCACACACCTCCGCGATGCCGCCACCCATCTGGCCCCCGCCGATCACTCCGACCCTGTCGATGTCCATTGGCCCAAACCTTCCATCTCGCGTGAACCCAATCGTAGGTTCCCGGCCGTGGCCTCTCGGGTAGGACTGCGATGAACGGAGGACAACGGGTCTGGGAGATTACGATCCCGACAGCGTGTTCCACGGCATGCGCCTGAAGAACGGGTGGAAGGCCTCCGGTCTTCCTTGGACATACGACCTCGATCCCACGAGGATGGCACTCCCCGATCGTGAGACCGGAATGATCCACCCGGGCAACGCCGAGGACTGATGTACGAGGGCGGCGGGCTCACCCGCCCTCAGATGGAGGAGGAATGACAGAAAGCATCGCCGAGGTCCTCACCTACGGCGTCGGTGTCGCGATCAGCCCGGTACCCATCATCGCGGTGATCCTCATGCTGTTCTCCGCGCGGGCGCGGGTGAACGGTCCGATGTACCTCGCCGGGTGGGCGATCGCGCTGGCCGTCCTGAGTGCTGCTGCATACCTCCTCGCGGATGCCGGCAGCGTATCGACCGATGAGACCGCTGCCGATGCCCTATCCGTGGGCCAGATCGTGGCCGGCGTCCTTCTCCTGCTGGTAGCCGCTCGTCAGTGGCGCAGCCGACCGGCTCCGGGAGCCGAGCCCGAGATGCCGAAGTGGATGGCCGGCATCGACGCCTTCTCTCCGTTCAAAGCGTTCACGTTCGGAGTCGTTCTGGCGGCTGTGAACCCGAAGAACCTCCTCCTCTCCGCTGCCGCCGGTGCCGCAGTCGCAACGCTGGGACCGACGACGAGTGAGGCGGTCGTGGCGTGGGTTGCCTTCATCGTCCTCGGCAGCATCACGATCGCGGGCCCCGTCGTGTACTACCTCGTGGGCGGCGAATCCGCGAAGGCCGCCCTCGACACGACCAAGCAGTGGCTCGCCGTGCACAACGCCGCCGTGATGGCGGTGTTGTTCCTCATCTTCGGCGTCAAGCTGATTGCCGAGGGCCTCCCCGTCCTCGGTGGTTGACGCCGGGCGGAGTCCCCATCTCGCGACTCTCCAGTCGATTCGTTGCGACGGGGACCGATCGGGTGCCGAAGAACCCGCTGCGCAACGGGTGATCGAGTGGCTCAGATCACACCATCGGGATGATGCCCTCGAATCATCCACCCGTACGATCGGAGCATGGGATCAACCACGATCCCTCCGTCTCGGAAAGGACCATCCATGGCGATTGGGCCCGTACAACTTCTCGTATTGGGTTTCGAACACCCGAACTTCCAGGGAGAGATCATCGAAGAGCTCGAGCGCCTGCGCGAGAGCAACACTGTTCGAGTCATCGATGCCCTCGCCGTCTTCAAGGACGCCGACGGCGACATCGAGGTGATGCACCTCAGCAACCTCACGAGGGACGAGGCCGTCGAGCTCGGCACGAAGATCGGCGCGCTCATCGGCCTCGGCATCGATGGCGAAGAGGGGATGGAGGCCGGAGCCGTCCTCGGAGCGTTGTCCGGCATGGACGGCGAGATCGAGGTCTTCGACGACGACGATGCATGGGACATCATCGAGGAGATCCCGAACGACTCCGCTGCCGCCCTCCTGCTCCTCGAACACCACTGGGCAGTCCCGCTGCGCAACGCCATCGCAAGGGCAGGTGGCATGAGGATCTCCGACGGCTGGATCAGCCCACTGGATCTCGTTGCCATAGGACTCCTGTCCGCCGCGGAAGCCGAGGAACAAGCCGCCCTGGACGCAGCGCTCTGAACACCCGTTGATCGCGTAGAATCGAAACCGAGAATGGAGGTTGGCCATGCCGGCACCACGTAGAGTCGCACGACGCACATCACGGCGCGTAGCCCGTCGCCGCTGAAACCACCGTGTTCTTGCGTAACTGGGTTCCACCCATGGGTGGAACCCAGTTACGCAAGAAAGCCACCGCAGGCCCCCGCCATCAGTGGCCGGGTGGGTTCCTGATCGCTCCGAAGGCTTGGCGTCGGGCTTCGACGATCTCGTGGCCGATCTGTTCGACCGTGTCCATGAGCCACAGGTAGGCAGGCTTGCCGGGGCGGTAGTCCGCCTCCGCCATCCCCTGGATTCGTCCCTGCTCCTGGAGTTTCTTCACATTGGCGTGGTTGTTGACGGGTTCGAGTGTGTAGACGCCAAGCGTTCGACCACCAGCCGTATTGAGGATCGAGAACGCGGGAACGTCGGATGGGCCGTCTGCGATGTACACCATGTTCTTCATGGGGACGCGCCGCTGGTCAGCTGACATGCGCGCATTGACGTCGAGGCCCGGGTTCTTGTTGACACCCTTGTTGATGTCGAACAGGGCCCTCGTCTTGGAGGTGTTGTCGATGCTGTACCCGACCTGCGTGATGGGTGCCGAAGGGTTGACGACGGGAAGCCGGTCGAGGTACCCGGGTTCTGCGACGTGCTCGATGAACGTGTTGGCCCACATCCCATCGACGACACGACCGAAGGGACTCCCCTCGATCATCGCCCGCAGACCCGTCGAGACGATGTAGTTCTCGACCGTGATGCCCTCGGCCGCGAACTCGGATATCTCGCCCACGTGCGACCGAACCGCATCCATGAACTCGGGCATCCCAGCGACCGGCTCGAGCCGTCCTCCGAGCTCTCGGAGCTTGTCGTTGGTCAGGTCGGCGAAGATGCCCTCCCGCACGTAGGTGAGCAGATGGCCGAGGTACACGGTGTCGCGCTGGACGATCACTCCCTCGCGGGCATAGTGATCGACGAGGCCCTCCACCTCGGCCCAGAACACGTCACGATCGACTCCGTACTCCTCGAAGATCGGATCCTGCATGTTCCCGGAGATCAGCGTGCGGTCGAAGTCCCACACGAACGCGATGACGGTCTGGGTGTGAAGCGGAGCCGGCATGTCAAACGCCCCTGGTCATGGGGCGCCCCCGGCGTTCACGGGGTCTCGTACCCGGTGAAGTGCACATCGTCGTCCTCGAACCACCATCCCTGGAGCGAACATGGCGTACCACGAAGCTCGCCATGGGCCTCGCCGAGCCTGTCGAGGCTGATGAGCACGTTCGTGTGCATGCCCTCACGATCGAGCCGCCATGCGACCTCCCCCATCTCGTGGATGGGGCTCTCCTGGTCGAGTATCACCTCGACCGTGTGCGCGGAACCCGCAAGGACGGCTCGCAACGCGCCAACGCTTCTCGGCGCGTCGATGATCTCCGCAAGCGTGATCTCGGATGCGTTCTCGACACGCGCCCGGTAGTTGAACATGACGGCACCCGTCACGAAGTCGACGCCCGTGCCCGATTCTGCAACTGCTACAGCCATCTCCGCCCTCCGCAGTGAATGACAGAAGTGTAATTCACGAAACTGCCAAAGGCGAACGCTCAGAGGGTCGAGCGCACCGAGTACGCCCCGGAGGACTCGTCGAAGTCGAGCTCGACGGCGCCGTGGGCGCGGGCTGCCTTCACGAACTGGAGGAAGCCGCTGTATCCGTACTTCTTCTCCGAGAAGTCGGGATCGGTTTTGCGCATCTCATCCTTGAGGCCCGACAGTGGAACGGGCGATCCCCCATCGAGACCGGCCGCCGTCGCGGCAAGCAGGGCGAAGGCTCCGGCCTCGCCGCGTCCGCCCTCGGGAAAGCCGACCACAGGATCCCCTTGGCGCGCCGAGTCGACGAGGGAGACCTTGCCGCGCTCTGCGAGGTTCCTCACCAACTCGCCAAACGACCGGAAGCCGTAGTCCGCCTCCGAGAAGGTGGAGTCCTTCCGCAACAGCGCGCGCTTCAGTTCCGACGAACGCACCTGCGGGTCCCCCGTCCGCTCGAGGCCGCTCAGTGTGCGGAAGACGAGGTCGTCGAGGCCCTCCGGATCCCGCTCGGCCGGTGGAGGCGACTCGTCCGAGCTCCGCCGTAGGACCTTGGGTTGGGGAATCTCGACACCGTCGAGGTTCTCGTAGAACAGGAACTCGTCGCATGCAGGGGGCAGGAGCGCCGATGTCGATGCCTTAAGGCCGACGCCGATCACCTGCTTGTTCAGCTCACGCAACTTGTGGACGAGGGGGCTGAAGTCCGAGTCACCCGTGCAGATGACGAACGTCGTGATGTACTGGCGCTCGAGTGCCAACTCGACCGCGTCGACGGCCATCTTGATGTCGGCGGCATTCTTGCGGACGAAGCCCTTCCGCTGCGGGATCTCGATCAGCTCGATGTGGTTCTCGGTGAGCATCCGGCGATCCGGTTCGAAGCGGGACCAGTCACCGTATGCCCTGCGGACGACGACGCGCCCACGGTCTGCCAGGGCGTCGGAGATGGGCCTGAAGTCGAACTGCATACCGAGGTCCTCACGCGCTCCGATCGCGAGATTCTCATAGTCGATGAACAGGCCGATGCGTACGTCTTCCATGAACGAAGCGTATCAGCGCGGTCGCTCCTGTCCCGTGTGCCACGCGTCGAGCGTTTCCTGCGTGAATGCGCGACACCGCTCGACGATGCCCTTCACGTCCTCATCGTGTGTCCGTTCGATGGGTTCGCCGAACCGGACCCGCACGTTCGTGCCGTATGGGATCGGGAGCATGTTGTTCTCGAAGACCCGCCACGATCCATCGATCGCGGTCGGGATGACGGCGAGTCGCGGCGCCGCCTTCATCAGGGTCTCCACACCGGCCACGCGATACTTGCCGAGCGATCCATCCCGGGAACGGGTGCCCTCGGGGAAGATCACTGCCGCGACGTCACGCTCCTGGCACATGACCCCCATCTCTGTGATGGCCGAAACCGCCTGTGCACGGTCGTTCCTGTCGATCAGCGCATTGCCACCGCGCTGTAGGTAGAGGCTCACCGTGGGGATCCGTCTCGCGAGCGACTTCTTCGCGACATATCGTGGACTGTGATCGCTCAGGACCCCGCCGAAGATCGGGATGTCGAACATGCTCTGGTGGTTCGACACGAAGATGTACCCGCCGCTGTCTGCCAGCTGGTCACGGCCCTCCACGTCGACGGAGACGCCCGAAATGCCGAAGGTGTGGATGAGTATGCGCTGGATGAACCCGATCGACCACTCGTAGCGACTCATGCGCATTCGGAACGTGATCCTCTGGAGCAGATCCCCGAGGAGCAGCACGGACGCGAACACCACAACCGTCACGAGCGAGATCGCCCAATCGCGGACTCGCCTCACGATCCCAGCCAACCGATGAGGGCGTTGCTGACCTCGGCCGGGCGTTCCTGTTGGGTCCAGTGGCCGCAGTCCTCGATCACCACGACATCGAGCCGCTGCATCCACCGATCGAGGCCCTCTGTCAGGTCGAGCGGAAGGACCGGATCCGAGTCGGCGGCGATGAGGAGGCCCGGTAGGTCGATCGGCTCGTTCCGTGCGTGGGCGAGGGCAGCAGCGTTCGCATCGATGTTCCGGTACCAGTTGACGGGACCCGTGATGCCGCTCCTCGTGAAGGCATCCACGTACACATCGAACTCCTCGTCAGTGAGGAAGGTTCGGCCCCGCGCTCCCCCGAGGTAGAAGGCGTTCAGCCAGAACCGGGGATCGCGTGCGAATCCTCTCTCTGGGGCACCTTCGTCCTGGAACATCAGCACATACGAGAAGCGATCTGCGAGGTTCGCCCGGATGAAGTCCGTCGTCGGGAAGCCCCAGCACGCACCGCGATACGGGACGTTGAGGGACACGATCCGATCGAACCGATCCGGATGGAGGATCACGCTCGCGTATGCGACGATGCTCCCCCAGTCGTGGCCCACGATCGTCGCAACCTCGACGTCCAACCGGTCGAGGACCCCGACGACGTCTCCCGTCAACTTCGCCAACGTGTAGTCCGCCACCGCCTCGGGCACCGCCGAGGAACCGTATCCGCGTTGATCCAACGCGATCACCCGATATCCGGCCTCGACGAGTGCGGGAACCTGGTGCCGCCACGAGAATGCGAGCTCGGGAAATCCGTGGAGGAGCACAACGACAGGCCCCTCCCCGCGGTCATCGACACCCAGCACCGTGCCGTTCACCTCGAGTCGCTCCATGCCGTCTCCTCCGGACTGTCACAGCCTACGGTCCGTCCG
>CAZYGP010000095.1:0-7910 GCA_964647265.1 uncultured Acidimicrobiaceae bacterium
GCGCTGGTGTGGCGTCAACCCCGCGATCGGCTCGGTGTCGTCGCCGAGCTCGGCGTCGAGGGCCTTCAGCGCGACCCTCAGGCCCCCGAGATCGGCGATGTTCTCTCCCAGCGTGAGCTCACCGTTGACGAAGAGGCCGTCCTCGATCTCGTATGCGGAGAACTGCTCGATCATGACCGCGGCCCGTGCGTCGAACTCCGCTCGATCCTCGTCGGTCCACCAGTTGCGAACATTGCCGGCAGCATCGAACCGCGATCCCTGATCGTCGAATCCATGGGTGATCTCATGTCCGATGACGGCGCCGATCGCGCCGTAGTTGACGGCTGGATCGGCGTCGAGGTCGAAGAACGGGAGTTGGAGGATGCCCGCCGGGAACACGATCTCGTTGCGAAGTGGCGAGTAGTAGGCGTTGACGATGTGGGGTGCGATCGACCACTCGTGCGGGTCGACAGGCTCTCCCAGCTTGGCGAGCTGTCTCGCGATCTCGAATCGTCGGCAGGCGAGGCGGTTCTCCAACCAGGCTCCCTCTGTGAGCGCGAGGGAGCTGTAGTCGCGCCATTGGTCGGGATATCCGATCTTCGATCCGAAGCCGTCGAGTTTCTCGAGGGCTCGGCGCCTCGTCTCGGGTCCCATCCAGGTGATCCCCTCGAGCGTCGCCCGCATCGCGTCGAAGAGGCGCTCCACGAGGTGCTCCATACGCTCCTTCGCGCGGGGCGGGAAGTTGTCACGAACGTAGAGCTGTGCGATGAGTTGGCCGATGTCCCCCGATCCTGCGGCGAGGACGCGTTTCCAGCGAGCCTTCTGCTCCTGCTGTCCGCCCAGCTTCGTGCCGTAGAAATCGAACGACTCGCGCTCGAACGGCTCGGGCAGGCTGGACGCAAACGACCGGACCACGTTCCAGGTGAGGTACGCCTTCCACTCGTCGATGGAGGTCTCCGCGAGGAGCAGGTCGATGCCGGGATAGAAGCCCTCGTTGTCGATGTTCACGGCGACCTCGGATCCGGCGCCCATCGCTTCGAGGTATCTGCGAAGGCCGAACCGGGGCATCAGTCCATTCACATCCTCGATGAGGTACTTGTTCGTGACGAGCTCGACATCTCGCATCTGCACGTTCGTGTACGAGAGGTCGGCAATGGACCGTTCGATGGTGAGCACCGAGGTTGCCGCCGAGGCGGCGTCGCGCTCGCCGAGCAGCTCGAACATGTTCTGTACGTGCTTGCGATAGTCATCGAGCAGCTCGAGGGACGTCTCATCGTCACGCAGGTAGTAGTCCCGGTCGGGGAGGCCGAGCCCAGATTGGCCGAGATAGAGCAGGTGCGCCCCTGCGTCGTCGAAGTCCGGCATCACCGCGAAGTCGAAGAGGGCATCGACGCCAGATCCATGCATCGACACGAGCACGTCGGCGACGTCGTCGAGGAAAACGATGGCCGAGATACGGGCGAGCCACGGCTCGAGGGGGTCCGTGCCGAGCGCCTCGATCCGGTCTGTGTCCATGCCGGAGCGGTAGTACCTGCCAACCCAGTGCTCGGGCGTTCCCGGCTCGAAGTCGTCGCGTGAGGCGACATCGTCAAGGATCTCACGGAGGATGCCCTGATTGCGTTCGTGGAGTTCCTGGAACGCGCCCCATGCTCCGTACTCGGCGGGAACCGGGTTCGCATCGATCCACCCGCCGTTCACGAACCGGTAGAAGTCCTCGCGAGGGGACACGGAGAGGTCGAATTCCGCGACGTCGAAGGCAGGGTCGTCGGGTGAGATGGCGATGCGTTGCGGTTCTGTCACGTGGCCTCCCGGAAGTCGGAACGGCGCAACGATAGGGAGCCCGGCGTACTCCACCCGCGGCCCCCTCGCTCGTCGCGGCGCCGGTGTCCTGGGTGGGGGGCGCCTTCCCATGGGTGACGATGCGAGCGGATGCATAGGATGGAGGTGAGTGATCGATGGCACGACGGAGGTGGCCATGACGTTCGAGATGCGAACCGACGCGACCACGGGCGCGCCGTACATCGCCGTTCGCATTCGTGGTGAGGACGTGCTTCGGGATCCCTTCCTCAACAAGGGGCTTGCATTCACCGACGAGGAACGCGACGCCCTCGGCCTCCGTGGCCTGCTCCCCCGACGCGTGGCGAACATGGAGGAGGAGGTGGCACGGGTCAAGGGCCAGTTCGATCTGAAGACGACGGACATGGGCAAGAACGTGTTCCTCAACGGGCTGATGGACCGCAACGAGACACTGTTCTACCGCTTCGTGAGCGAGCACCTGCCAGAGACGGTTCCCATCGTCTACACGCCGACGGTCGCCTACGCGTGCTCGCACTGGTCCAGGATCTATCGGCGCCAACGCGGTATCTACATCACTCCGGACGACCGCGGGAAGATCGCCCAGATCCTGAGGTCGAGACCGGCCATGGAGCCACCCGTCATCGTGGTCACCGACAACGAGCGCATCCTCGGCATTGGTGACCAGGGAGCGGGAGGGATGGGGATCCCCATCGGAAAGCTGGCGCTCTACACGGCGGCCGCAGGCATCCATCCCGAGCGGTGCATCCCCGTGTCCCTGGACGTCGGGACGAACAACGCGGAGCTGCTCCACGATCCCTTGTATGTGGGGTATCGCCAGCCGCGCCTACGCGGCGAGGAGTACGATGCCCTCGTCGACGAGTTCGTCGACGCCGTTCGTACGGTGTATCCGGGTGCGCTCCTCCAGTGGGAGGACTTCGCGAACAGCACGAGCTTCCGGCATCTCCAGACCCATCGGAAGCGCATCACGTCGTTCAACGATGACATCCAGGGAACGGCTGCGATGGTCGTCGCGGGCCTGATCACGGCGCTTCGGTTCCTGGGGCAGGGCCATGCGGATCAACGAATCGTCATCGCAGGTGCGGGTTCCGCCGGGTACGGCATCGCCCGCCTGATCATTCGTGCGATGGTGGCAGACGGTGCCGATCCCGATTCTGCGGAATCGCATGTGTTCGTGCTCGACAGCAGGGGCCTGCTCGTCGCCGGTCCCAGCATTCGTGGTCTCAAGGCCGAGATGGCAACGCCTGGCGAGATCGTGGCTTCATGGGAGAACGTCGATGATCCGCCTTCGCTCACGGACGTCATCCGCAACGTGCACCCCACCATCCTGATCGGGGTCACGGGCCAGGCGGGCCTCTTCTCGAAGGAGGCGATCTCGGAGATGGCGGCCCATGTCGAACGACCCATCATCCTCCCGCTGTCGAACCCGACGAGCCACACGGAGGTTGTACCGTCGGCCGCATTGGAATGGACCGGCGGTCGCGCCCTGGTCGCGACAGGCAGCCCCTTCGCTCCTGTCGAGGTCGACGGCAGCATCCATCGCATAGGGCAGGCGAACAACGCGTACATCTTCCCCGGAATGGGGCTCGGCATCATCGCCGTCCGCGCACGGGAAGTGACCGAGGAGATGTTCCTCGCCGCGGCGATCGCACTGGCCGAGGCGACGCCTCGCGAGCTCGTGGAGGAGGGTCAGATCTTCCCGAACATCGATCAGCTCCGTCCTGTGGCGCGGGCGGTTGCGATCGAAGTCGCCAAGCGTGCGATCATCGACGGTGTCGCCGATCGAGTGGATGACATCGAGGCAGCTGTCGATGCCGAGCGCTGGGACCCCGTCTACACCCGCATGCGGCCCGCCTGATCGTCATTTGTTGACGGTGCGTAGGCCCCCGAGCCATGCATCGATGCGCTCGGCGGCCGGTTCCCAGCCGACGTCGAGCATCACGTTGTGGCCTGATCCCTCGATCATCGTGAGCTCGGCCTCATACGCCGCTGCTGTGAGGCGCAGCTCCGGTGTCGAGAAGAGAGCGTCCTCGGTGCCGCCGATCACGAGCACCGGATTGACCACCTTTGATCGCTGCGGAAGGTCGGCGATCATCTCGAGGTAGGCGAGGTACGACTCGGATTGCACCCGTTTCGCATAGCCGAGGGCGACGTCATCGTCGATGCTCGAGCCGAAGAGGAGAGATCGGGCGCGCTGTGGATTCTCGACGATCGGTCCAAGCGAGAGGGTCGCGTTCGTCTTGAGGAAGGCGAGTGGATGTCGGGCGGCGAACCGCACCGTTGCACCGAGCACCCCGGTCACCGGAACCGGTGCGATCAGCACGCTTGCGCGCACGGGGTAGATGCTCATGTAGTGCTGGACGACGAAGCCGCCCATCGAATGGCCGACGAGGATGGGTTCGTCGTCGAGGTGGGTCACGACCTTTCGCACGTCCGTGACGAAGTGGGCGATGCGCGACGACCTCAGGTTCCCGTCGGAGGCGCCGTGGCCCCGGAGATCGATGGCATACGAGGTGTAGCCGCGCTCTGCGAACCACTCCGTGAAGTGCTCGGTCCAACACCACGCGCCATGCCATGCCCCGTGGACGAAGATCAGTGGCGGTCTCGTCGCCTTTCCGCCCCGTGCACGGGTGACGATGACATCCAGCGTCATATCCCGACCCTACTCCTCCGGCGAACCGCGATGCCCTTCAGGCGTTCAAAGATCGCCGACGAATCCGGCGACCGGAATGAGGTTCGCGGCGGGGACGCCGATGACCGCGTCGGCATTTCCCTCGACGTTGTGGTGCCGGAGGTACAGCGCGAGGGTGGTTGGGCGGAACACGCCCGGCGATGACCGTCCGTTGGCGTTCCAGTCACCCGAGATGAACAGGTCGCCTGGGTCACCGAAGATGAAGTCGCTGTGGGCGACGCCTTGCGTGTGTGCGTTGCGGAAGTACACCCGGCCCGTGCCCGTCCGGTACAAGCCGAAGGTGTCGATGCCGTCGCCGTCGAAGTCCCCGGCGAAGGGGACGTCGCCGAGGTCACCGAAGAGGTAGCTGGTCGTCGCAGGACCGAGGCCCGCATCCGATGATCCGAGCTGGTCGATGACGAAGAACCTCCCCTCGGACGGTCGGTACAGACCAACGGTGTCGCAGCCGTCGCCGTTGAAGTCGCCGGCGAGCGGAATGTCCCCGGGGTCCCCGAAGAAGAACGTGACGTCGGCGACACCCTGGGAGTTGGAGTTTCGCAGGTACACGTACCCGTCGGATCTGCGGTACAGACCCGGCGTGTCCGTTCCGTCGCAGTCCCAGTCGCCGAGGAACGGGTGGTCGGAAGGATTGCCGTAGTAGAACGATCGCTGGTCGCCCTCGACGTCCGTCAGGGTCCAGCGACCCGAGGACGGATCGACGAACCCGAAGCTGTCCCCACCTGGTGTCCCCGTGTACGTCATCGGATGGGTCTTCGAGATCACGCTGTTCGTCACGATCGGGAACCCGGTCTTCGCGATGATGAAGAAGCCTGGGTACGCCCTCGTCTCGAAGTCATCCGACGGGTTCGCGACGATGTACGAGTCGTGGATGTACAGCTCGCCCGTTCGGTTGTTCGACACGTAGAAGACGGCGCCCCCGCCGGCCCGAGCGTGGTTGCGCTCCATTCTCGTGTCGAGCAGCCTCAGCGTGTAGGTGTTGCCGTCGAGGGCGATGCCCCCTCCGTTGCCGCCCCCGGGCGTGCCGGGCTTCGCCGGATTCGCCCCCCAACCCGTCGTGTCGTTGTCCGAGATGACGCTGTTGATGATCGTCCACGAGACTCCGATGCTCGACAACGCCCCTCCGTTCGAGCACACGTTCCCGAGCCCCGGTGCACCGCCGAACGTCGAGTTGACGACGTACACGGGCCGGCCCTCGAACTGGCTGAAGACCCGTACCGCTCCACCACCGACGTCGGGTCCCACATCTGCGCACACGTTGTTGAAGAACCGCGAGTTGACGATCTTGAACCTGCCGCCGCGCACCCAGATCGCCCCACCGCCGTCGTACTCGTGCTCGTTCTTGGAGTTCCCGTTGATGAACGTGAGGTTCTGGACGGTCAGCTCGGGGTGGTCCTGGTTCTGGCAGTGCGATGTCGTCCACACCTGGTCCGGATCACAGGTGTTCATGTAGAGGATGCGGTTGGCGTCCCGGCCGTTCAACGTGACCTTTCCACCGCCGTCGAGCACGACGCGCTGGTTCGCGTTGTTGACGACCTTCGCCGTGGCGTACATGTCGATCGTGACGGGGTTCGGGCCGCAGTCGAACGTGATCACACCGCCGAGGGCGACCGCGTCGACAACGGCTTGGGAGGTACAGGATGATGGTGTACCGGTGCCGATGACGCGATCGGGGTCCGACGTGTCGATCGCTGCCGCCTCTGCGGGCACGGCAGCAACGCCGTCGGGGTTGCCAGCCGGTGGGTACACGGGTCCTGCGAACGCGGCTGAGGCGATCGTGGCCCCGACGAGGAGACTGACCGGGAGGATGACGCGCCGAATGAGCCTGACGGTTCTGCTCGCCGTGTGCGAGTGCGGTGGAAACCTCACCCGGACAGGTATCGGCATTGCCGGGCGCAACCTTCACCGGGTTCTCGCGCGATCGCGCGGATCGGTCAGGACTCCTCGAGGATCTCGGAGATCAGGTCGTCGACGGCGCTCCTCGCGACATCGTCGCCGTAGCGGTCGTCGAGGATGGTGCGCATCTTCGCGATGATGAGGTCGCGCTCGGCGACATCGTCCTTCGTCGAGGCAGGGACGATCTCGGTGCCGTCGATCCACGGCTTCCCGTCGGACGACCACGGGATCAGGATCAGCCACGACCACAGGGAGGCGTTCGACGTCACCCCGGTCTTGCGGGTGAGGCCGAGGCAGCTGAACGGCAACGGGATCCAGCCCATTCCCCTCAGCAGGTCCCTGCCGTCGGGCATGTTCACTGCGTCTCGTTCGGTCACGGTGCTCCCTGTATCCAGTGGAGGAAGCTAGTCGCACGACGTGCGTACCCGACCGGTCGGGTGTTCCCCACGCGATGAGGTACCGTCGCCGGACGCGATCGTGGAGACCGAACGAAATGCAGCGAATCGGGTTCAGCACAGAGCACGACCTGTTCCGGGAGTCCGTGCAGCACTTCCTCGAGACGGAGATCCTGCCGCACAACGAGCGGTGGGAGGCCGCCGGCATCGTGGACAAGTCGATGTTCCACCAGGCGGGCCGAGCCGGACTCCTGGGCATGGCGGTTCCCGAGGAGTTCGGTGGAGGTGGGGTCGACGACTTCCGGTTCAACGCGATCATCGGCGAGGTGTTCGTCGGCGGAGGCGGGGGAGGGTCAGGCATGTGCGTGACGCTCCACAACGACGTGTGCCTCCCGTACTTCCTGTCGTACTGCTCAGACGAACAGAAGCACCGGTGGCTCCCGGGCATGGTCGACGGCACCCTCATGACCGCGATCGCGATGACCGAGCCGGGCACGGGCTCGGATCTCGCCGGTATCGCAACCACCGCACAGCGCGACGGTGACACGTACATCGTCAACGGATCCAAGACATTCATCACGAACGGGATCAATGCCGACCTCGTCATCGTTGTCGCGAGGACCTCGGATGATCCGCACGCCGGCCTCACCCTGCTGGTCGTCGAGGACGGCATGGACGGGTTCGAGCGCGGCCGGAACCTCGACAAGATGGGTCTCCACGCACAGGACACCGCCGAGCTGTTCTTCAACGATGTCGTCGTGCCTGTCGACAATCGGCTCGGAGAGGAGGGAGCGGGCTTCTTCCAGCTCGTGAGCAACCTGCCCCAGGAGCGACTCACGATCGCCGTTGGCGCCGTGGCCGGTGCAGCCGCGGCGCTCCAGTTGACGATCGACTATGCGAAGGAGCGCACGGCGTTCGGGCGCCCCATCGGGAGCTTCCAGCACAACCGGTTCAAGCTCGCCGAAGCCAAGACGGAGGTCGACATCGGCCAGGCGTTCGTCGATCGGCTGCTCGACGAGCACGCGCAGGGTCGCCTCACCATCGAGCAGGCGGCCGAGGCCAAGTGGTGGACCACCGAGATGCTCAGACGAGTCGTCGACATGGGTGTCCAGATGCATGGCGGCTACGGCTACATG
>CAZYGP010000096.1:0-6536 GCA_964647265.1 uncultured Acidimicrobiaceae bacterium
CTTGGTGTCCGAGCGGAACAGCACTTTCTGCTCAGGGAACGAGTGGATCGCGCCCAGATGACCGGCAGCATCCGATTTGAAATGCACAGGGCTTTCTTGGATCAGCCAATCCATGCCGGCTTCACGTTGCCATATTTCGATGGGTTGCTTGCGCGGCAGGTTGTTGCCCAGGCCATGCCAGGGAGTCGCGCCGACGTAAGCCATTTGTTCGATTTGATGAGCCATGAGAACGATTCCTTTGGGTGCGAGCCGGCATAAAGCGCTGCGTAATACGCAGCACCGGCGAAATAGATGAAAGAGGGGGGGGGCGATCAGGCCGGTACGTTGAAGCGGTTACCGCAGCTCAAGCAGAGATTGTTGGCCAGCACGTGGCGGTCGAGTTTTTCGCCAAGCTGAGCCCCCATCGCGCATCCGCCAGCACCTCCAACCAGACCGCTGAGAATGGCGGATGACAAGACGCTGAGACTTAAGTGGGGAGGTTTGCTAAGACTGCTGGCGACACTTGTTGGAGGGCTGAGCAGGATGGTGCCGGCACCACGCAGAGCACCGCCGAGCATGCCGATGAGGGCGGCGATGCGCATGGCGGTATAGAGAGTGGTGGTTTGATGTGAACCGCAGCTGGGGCAGTGCAATGACATGGTGAAGACTCCATGGTGGGGATGTCATTGCGGTGATGTGTGGTTGAGATTTTTTTAAGTTGAATTTACGCGCTGTGAGCCTGAACCTTAGGCTGGGGCAATTAGGTGATCTGCAGCAGACGCTACCAGCTGTGCAATAGGTTGAATCTGTTTTAGAATTAAAACAGTTCTGAACTAATTTAGGTGCAGCGTGGCTCACGCCTTCTCTTTCACGGTCAAAGACATTTGCCAGGCACTTAATGGAGTGTGTCGCTCGCGTGTCCACGCCTGGACGCGATTACCACCGTTCTCCTCTGTGGAAACGTCAGAGCGGAGTGCGCGCAGGTTCGACGTAGCCGACTTGCTGGCACTGGCGGTACTGCAGAAGTTGGAGGACGTGTATGGAGTCAAGAGTCGACAATTGGGCCATTTGTCTGCCGGTATTCGCCAATATCTGACAGAGCCTAAAACTATTGGCCCTGATGAGCTGATCTTCATTCGGCTCAAGGACGGCATGGTGAGGAGCCTGTCGTCTACTCCGATCAGTGAGCCAGGATGGGTTTTGGATATGGCTGAAGAGCGCGAGCGGATCAATGTGTTCCTAGGCATTGCGCCACCACAGCGCCAGCTGGCGCTGGTTGCCGATATGTCGGCAAGAGCCCAATGACTCTGTCAATCGAACGGCTGGCCGACTTCGGAGCCAGAATTGCTGACTGCGTCGAACTTTGTCGCGCAGATGACCCTCGTCTACTGCGCTACGTCGACCTCGTTCGGCACGATGGGTTGCCAATGGTCGATGCTGTGGTCGAGGAACAGGCTCAGCCTCTGCTATATGTCATTGATGGTGCTCGTCTTGCGGGACATTTTGAGTGCTCTGGAACGATTGCTGATCTGCGTCGCCGGCTAGCAATGCGTGGAGACCCTGCTTGGTTAGGGGTATTGCTGCCTGGCAGGCTTGACATATATGCAACTGACCTGCGGCCTACCGATAGCTCCGATCCGGTGTCTTTCTTTGCTGAAGTACCGGAGTCCGTTGGTGTATTACCAAGGCTCGCTCATGGCGAGAATTTGGCCACCCCATCTCGTCTCCTGTTGCGAGATGTACTGTTCGGGCTAATGACAGACGCAGGCCAGGAGCTTAAAGATCTTGGCCTGACGACGGATGAAAGCATTGCGTTGACTGGTAGGGCACTTTTCTTTCGTTACCTAATGGGGCGAAAGATTATTGATGAGCGCCATTTGTCCTGCATTTCTCCAAGCGCTCAAACTCTGGAGTCGTGTTTCAGTAGTGAGGGCAGCCTATCGGAAACCAATATTTGGCTGAACCGGATATTCAATGGCGACCTTCTTAAGCTTCCGAGTAATAACTACCCTGATTATTTCAGCCAGCTGTTCCGTAAGTACGGAAGCCGAGTCTCTCGATCTCTAGAAGCGATTTTAGGGCTGGATCAGCCTATTGCACCTGGTGTCTCGCAAAGGCCGCTGAATTGGGGCGACTTAGACTTCGATCATGTCCCGGTCGGGCTTCTTAGCGAAACCTACGAGGAGCTGATGTACCGCTTCGATGCTGATGGTCGGCGTGACACCAGTGTGTATTACACGCCTTCTCATATTGCGGAGTACATGGTTGCTGAAGCCTTAAGCGGTCATCCCGTGGGATCTCGTGCGCGGGTTCTTGATCCGGCATGCGGGGCCGGAGTTTTTCTGGTAGCTGCCTTCCGGCAACTGGCAGAGCTGCGCTTTTCCGAAACAGGGCAGCGTCCGGGGCGTCTTGTTCTTCGAGAAATATTGAACGATCAGTTGGTTGGATTCGATATCAACAGCCATGCGAGAACGCTTGCAGCGCTGGCCTTGTATCTTACTGCGCTCGAGCTTGATCCCGCTCCCGCACCTGTGGAGGCGCTAACCTTCGAGAAGTTGGAAGGCCAAGTGTTGATTGATGTGGCTGACCTAGACTCCGACATTGCGGCCATTCGGCCGATGGTCGGTAGTCTTGGAAAGCATGTTTCGGAGAATTATCAGGGTGCTTTCGATCTTGTAATTGGCAATCCCCCCTGGACAAGCCTCAAGCCAGCCTACAAGGCAATTGACCAAGTTTTTACCGTGCGTTGTCGAGAAATTGCAGCTCAACGTGGCCTTTCAGAAATTGCATGTACTTACAAAAATCCAGACCACGTCACGGATTTGCCATTCGTTTGGGGAGCAATGGGTTGGGCGAAGCCAGGAGGGCGAATCTCTCTCGCTTTGGCTGGACGCTGGCTATTCAAGATGTCCGCAGCCGGGTCTGCTGCCCGCACTGCTATATTCAGGGCGCTGTCAGTCACAGGTATCCTCAATGGGGCATCTATTCGGCAGAGTCGTGTCTGGCCCAACGTAGATCAGCCTTTCTGCTTGTTGTTTGCAGACAACCGTGTTCCCGGAGCAGAGGATCAATTTGTTCTGGTTAGTCCGGACGATGAGCCTGACCTAAACGGAAAGGGGCGCATGCGTATTGATGCCCATGACGCAGTTCCCGTTTCGCTAAAGTTGGCTGCCGAGCAGCCTGACCTGCTCAAAACGCTTTACCGTGGATCTGCCCTGGATGCCGCGATTATTCAGCGCATGCGCCAACGTACTGCGTGCTCTTTGGGTGAGTACTGGGCTTCTGAGCCAGGACTGTATCGGGGGCAGGGGTATCAGGTCGCGAATCGCTCAGATGACGACTCCTTCCTGAAAGGACTTCCGGGGCTAGATGCTCAATATTCAGAGCACCCATTTGTAGTAGTCGCTTCTACGTTAAATCCTTATCAGCCCAATGGCCTGCAGTTTCCCCGGCAACCTGCGATCTATCATGCTCCGCTTGTTTTGGTGCGAGAGGGGAATCGAGCCGACCGCACTCGAGGGCGCGCATTAATATCTGATGCCGATATCGCCTATACCAGGTCCTATTACGGTTTTTCAGCGGCGAGCCACGTCCAAGGAGAGTTTCTAACTCGGTACGTTTTGGTGCTGATACATAGTCAGTTATTCGAATACTTTGCCTTGATGACGAGTGGAAGATTCGGTCTCGAGCGTGAAGTTCTTCAGGTTCGAGACGTGGAAGCTTTTCCCTTTGTCCCCCCAGAGGACCTCTCCCAAGCTGATCGAGCCGCGATTGAGCTTTCGGCGATCCGCCTCATTGCAAATGAAGCTGATTGGAAAGAACTTGATCAAACGGTGCTGAATATCTATCGAATTAGCAGGCTAGATGCTGAGGTTATTGCCGACACGCTGGCCACTCGCTCCCCTTTCCCTGTCGCCAAAAGGCTTGCGCGCGAGCCAGTCACTAACTGGCAGGAGGAGAGTTTTTGTATCCGGCTCAAGGATGAACTGGATGGCGTGCTGGGCGGGAATGGCCGGGCGGTTAGTGTTCGAGCGCTTTCGGCTGACGTTCGACTGCCTTGGAAGTTCCTCGCTATTTCTCTCGATGAGAATTCTCTACCACCTATGCCGCCTGTGAACTGGGTGGAGTACGCCGATGATCTGGCGGTCAGCCGTATCACAATCATCGACGAACAGAAGTCGATAGTCATCGTAGGCTTGCTCAACCGGTATCGCTATTGGACTCCAACTCAGGCACGGCTTCTGGCTTCCGACATCATCTGGCAGAACGGAGCAATGCTGGAGGCGCGAGTCTAACTATGAGTGGCTTGATGACCAACGCTCTGCGCCGACCGGCTGTGGATATGCGACCCAAAGCGATCCCGCTGTCGCTCATGGCGGTTGTAGAAAACGTACTTTCGGTCGCATGGCGTCGTCTGCTCGATGATGTCCAAAGCGGCGCATTTTCGATCTGTCAGTCCACCGAAGATGTAATCACTGAGCGGCTATACATGATTCTCGGTGAGCTCGACTCTTCGGGTGATGAGGCCGTTCCAGGATTGTCCCTTTTGCAAACTCCTACGCGGGAAGGAAATGTCAGGAACTTCAATGGTGATCACCTTGATAAGCAGCCTGATCTGACGTTTCGACCAATTCGGAACCTGATTCCCTCCGGTAACACTGTTCCAACCGCGATTTTTATCGAATGTAAGCCTGTTGATTCTGCGCACCCACTACCAAGTACGTATTGTCGTAATGGACTCATGCGCTTCGTAAATGGTGATTACGCATGGGGAGTGGATCGGGCAATGATGGTTGGCTATGTTCGCAATATTTGCGTTCTCCCTGGTGGTCTATCAACAGCCTTTGGCGATCCTGTGCTCAGTTCTGAGCTTGGCTTAAATGGGCAGCTTGAAGCCTTGCCGAATACCACATCAGGGGATGCTGTTTATCAATCTTCACACAAGCGGATTTTTCTGGTGCCGGAAGCGAGTGTTCCGGCAGGTCAAATCAGCATTAACCATCTGTGGCTATATCCCTCTAGTCCGTGTGAGCAGAGTCGGTGTCGTGATATTTCCGTAAGCTGATCTGAGAGTTCAGTTCCTGCTTCCGATCTCGACTGTAATGTTGATTGCTTATGTATAACAACATTGCGTTGTAGAGCGCTATTTGTCGTACCCGTATTTCTGGTGTCCGTCATTGAGTACTCGCGCAGAATGCGGCCCAGTCCGTCATGAGTGCTCTGCGCTTTTCCAGAAAGTCCGAGCGCGAGTAAGCAGCCTCAGTCTGATCTCTCTCGTCGTGAGCGAGTGCAAGCTCGCAAACCTCTCGTGGATAGTGTGTACATTCGTTTGCCCAGTCCCGGAAGGTTGAGCGAAAACCATGCCCTGTGATGTCTGCGTGCCCGAGTTTATGCAGCAGATTGCGTACAGCATTGCCGTGCATAACTCCGATAATTCCTTGCCCAGGGAATAGGTAGGGTGAATCGGTTCGAGTCAAACTCTGCAATATGTCTATAGCCTGATTGGCTAATGGGATTGAGAAGGGTTTCCGCATCTTCATGCGGTCAGCTGGGAGCGCCCAAATTCCAGCCTTAAGATCAAACTCGGACCACTGAGCAAAGCGGATCATGTGGTACCTAGTACCTGTCAGAATTAACAGTTGTGTGGCTACTGCATCTCGGGTTTTGGCCTGCGCTAGCCTTTCCATAAGTTTCGGCAAGTCTTTCCAGTGCATGGCAGGGAAGTGCTTACGCTGTCGAGATTTTTTCTTTTCAGCTTTGCTCAGAAGATTGTCCAGATGGCCGCGCCAGCGAGCTGGGTTATCCCCCTCACGCAAGCGTCGAGCTTTGGCCGCATCAAGTATCTGTTCTATCTGGCCGCGAACCTCGTCGGCGGTTCTGGTTTTGGTTGCCCAAATTGGTCGCAGTACATTCAGTACGTGCTCGGTCTGGATCACGTCAGCTGAAAGCTTGCCCATAGTGGGGAATGCATAGACCTCCAGTTTGCGTAGCCAGCCTTTGCGCCACTTCTCTGACCAGTTGCTTCCATGTGCCTGTTGGTAATCGCGCGCAAGGTCATCGAATGCAATACGCCGGGCAGCAGCTCGGCGTTCTGCCTCGCGCTTCGCCTCCCTTGTCGCGTCGCGGGTGGCCAGAGGGTCGTCGCCGGATGCGAGAATCTTGCGTTGGTCTGCTGCATGCTGGCGGGCTTCGCTGAGCGTTACGGTTGGGAATGGGCCAAGGCCCATTTCGCGACTTCGCCCATCCAGTTTGTATCGGAAGATCCAGCTTGTGGCTCCGCCTTTGGATACCTGGAAGTAAAGGCCGCTGCTGTCGTTGGTTTTTCCTGGTGCTGCTGCTTTAGCCAGAGATTCAACGGTCTTGCTCGTTAGTTTGCCCATTCAGCGTCCTCTCCGGTCCACACTTGTTTACCCACACCTTGACCCACACTTTGGTGGTGGATTCTGCTGTGGTTCAATGGACATCTTGAGACGAATTATAAGCTAAGACGCCCATTTTTAGTGAGTCTCATGGATTGTGGTAGATTTCTTTGTATTATGAGAAGGCCGGCTAAATGC
>CAZYGP010000096.1:6546-7875 GCA_964647265.1 uncultured Acidimicrobiaceae bacterium
CAAAGTGCGTTGGGAGCGCAGCTTGGGTGCCGGCTTCGACCCGCGTGAAGGCTACAGCCCGGAAGACGTGGCGGCCAACTTCGCGCAGATCTGCGACTTCGAGGGCGCCGCCCATCCCAAGGACAATATCGAAGCGATGAAAGAGATGATGGCCAACCTGCAGAAGTTCGCCCTCTGATTGCGCCACTCTGGCGGGGAGATCGGTCAGCAGGCTGATTTCCACCGCGCAGGGCTTTAAGGTGAAGGCCGGCTAAATGCCGGCCTTTGGCTTTTTAGGGAGCAGGTTATGCGCGTCATCATCGAAAAAAACGGCCCGGTCACCACCCTGATCATCAACCGCGCCGAGGTACGAAACGCCGTCGACCGGCCGACTGCCGAGGCGCTGGCGGCGGCCTTGCGTGCCTTTGAAGCGGACGAGCAGGCGCGGGTGGCGGTGTTGACTGGTGCGGGCGGGACTTTCTGCGCCGGCGCTGACCTGGATGCGGTGGCCGCAGGCGCTGAGCGCGCCAATCGCCTGGAAACCGAGGGTGACGGGCCGATGGGGCCGAGTCGCATGCAGCTGAGCAAACCGCTGATTGCTGCCATCGAAGGCCACGCGGTGGCCGGCGGCCTGGAGCTGGCCCTGCTCGCCGATCTGCGGGTGATGGCCGATAACGCGGTGCTTGGGGTGTTCTGTCGACGCTTTGGCGTGCCACTGATCGACGGTGGCACCGTGCGGTTGCCACGGATTATCGGCCAGGGTCGCGCGCTGGATTTGATCCTCACCGGTCGCCCGGTAGTGGCCAAGGAAGCGCTGAGCATGGGCCTGGTCAATCGGGTGGTCGCTGCCGGCTCTGTGTTGGCCGCCGCTCAGCAGTTGGCGCTGGAGATCGCCGGTTTCCCGCAACGCTGTATGCTCGCCGACCGCGCCAGCGCTTATGCGCAGTGGGACCTGCCGTTTGCCCAGGCCATGGCCAACGAGTTTGCTGGTGGCATGGCGGTGATTGCCAGTGGCGAAACCCAGGCCGGCGCGCAGCGCTTCAAGGATGGCACCGGGCGACATGGCAGGTTCTGATCGCAGCGTTACGGCTTTCCCGGAATCCCGTATTTGCGCAGGCGCATGGCAATCGCGCTGTGCGAGGTGTGCAGACGGGTTGCCAGTTGCCGGGTCGAGGGGTGGCTGGGGTAGAGCTTTTCCAGCAGGGCTTTTTCGAACTGGTCTACTGCCGCTTCCAGGCTGCTGACTTCGCCATCGGCCTGCTGCGCGGCCACGGCGGTGCCGGCGATATCCAGATCATCGATCTGCACCAAGTTGCTTTCGCAGATCGCCGCAGCGCGGAAGATCACGTT
>CAZYGP010000097.1:0-7716 GCA_964647265.1 uncultured Acidimicrobiaceae bacterium
TGAGGAACGTCACGGATGTCGACGACAAGATCATCGTTCGTGCCCAGGAACTCGGCATCTCGACCGACGAGGTTGCGGCCCACGCGTTCGGTACCTTTGACAGGGGCTACACGCTCCTCGGGAACCTCGCTCCGACTCTGGAGCCTCGTGCGACCGAGCACATCGGCGGGATGATCGACCTCATCGAGTCGCTGATCGCTTCAGGCCACGCGTATGAGAGCTCCGGCGACGTCTACTTCGCAGTTCGCTCCTTCGATCGATACGGGGCCTTGTCACGCCACGATCTGGACGACCTTCGAGCAGGGGATCGCGTCGAGCCCGGCGACAAGAAACGGGATCCTCTCGACTTCGCTCTCTGGAAGGCATCCAAGCCCGGGGAACCGAGCTGGGAATCGCCGTGGGGAGGCGGTCGGCCCGGATGGCACATCGAGTGCTCGGCGATGGCGGTCGAGTACCTCGGTCAGCCGTTCGACATCCATGCGGGGGGTACCGACCTCATCTTCCCTCACCACGAGAACGAGATTGCACAGTCGGAAGCGGTGAGCGGCGTCCCGCTCGCCCGGTATTGGATGCACAACGGCATGCTGAACCTCAGGGGCGAGAAGATGGCGAAGTCGACAGGTCATGTCGTGACCCTCCTCGAATCGCTCGAGCGTTGGGATCCGCTCGCCGTGCGCCTCTTCTACCTGAGAACCCACTACCGCAAGCCCCTCGACTTCTCCGAGGATGCCCTCGATGACGCCGAGGCGAGCCTCCAGAGGCTCCGTGCCTTCCGGCGTCGGTTCGACGATCGGGTCGACGCCGTTCCCGACCCCAAGGCCCTCGGCGCCTTCTCGGCAGCCATGGACGCCGATCTCGACGTCGCTGGCGCACTCGCAGTGATCTTCGACCTCGTGCGCCATGGAAACGCGGCGCTCGACGCCGGCGTCGACGCCTCGGCGCTCGCCGCCGCCTTCGATGTGATGGTGGGCGTGCTCGGCCTGAAGGCCGGAGAGGACGACACGGCGCTCGATGTCAGCGCGATCGCGGCCGATCTCGGTGTGGGGGCTGCCTCCGTGGAGGACCTGGTGGCCCTCAGGGAGGCCGCCCGCGGGGTTCGTGACTGGGAGAGAGCCGACGCGATCCGTGACCGCCTGCTCGAGGCAGGGATCGTCGTTGAGGACACCGCTGATGGCGCACGCTGGCATCGGAGCTGACGTCGAGGGCGTCCACGCCGTCGATGCCGCCCTCGGTGCGGAACGCGTCCGTGAGCTCATCGTCGAGTCGGGTCGGTCCGGCCGTCCCGACGTCGCTGATCTCGTCCAGCGTGCACGCAACCTCGGGCTTCCGGTTCGTACGGTCGACGATGTCCGGACGTTGGCGTCCACCGATGCTCCCCAGGGTGTGGTGGCCCGATGCACCCCGATCCCCTCCCTCTCGATCGACGAGATGATCGCCCTCGTTCCGGTGCCCGCCATCCTCGTCCTCGATCACGTCGAGGATCCGCGCAATGTCGGAGCGGCCGCCCGATCAGCCCTCGCGGCTGGGATGACCGGCCTCGTGGTGTCCCACCGCCGGAGCGCGCCGATCGGCGCAACCGCCTTCAAGGCCGCGGCAGGTGCGCTCGAGCACCTTCCGGTGGCGATGATTTCGTCGATCGCCGATGCAATGAGGCGGTTCGCGAAGTCCGATGTCTGGACCGTCGGTCTCGACGGGGATGCCGAGACGTCGCTGTTCGGCCTCGAGCTGCTCGAGAGGCCCGTGGCCATGTGCATCGGAGCTGAGGGATCAGGCCTGTCCCGCCTCGTCGCCGATCGGTGCGACGTGCTCGCCCGGATCCCGATGGCCGGTGACATGGAGAGCCTCAACGCCTCGGTGGCGTCAGCCCTCGCCTGCTTCGAGGTTGCTCGGGTGCGGGGTTGGGTATCCTGACGGATCTGCTGGCGTAGCTCAGTTTGGCCAGAGCAGCCGCCTTGTAAGCGGCAGGTCGTGGGTTCGAGTCCCACCGCCAGCTCCGTATTCGTAGAGCGCGCGGGATTTCGTGTCCGTCGCTTCGCTCGGACCAGTCATCACCTGCGGGCTGGCGCCGGGATCGCCGTTGACGGTCGGCTCACGTGGTGCTTCGGTGAGACTTTGGGTCGTGGGTTCGAGTCCCACCGCCAGCTCCGTATTCGTAGAGCGCGCGGCGATTCGTGTCCGTCGCTTCGCTCGGACCAGTCATCACCTGCGGGCTGGCGCCGGGATCGCCGTTGACGGTCGGCTCACGTGGTGCTTCGGTGAGACTTTGGGTCGTGGGTTCGAGTCCCACCGCCAGCTCCCGCCCGTCCCCGAGGCGACTTGCGACGACGGACCACAGGTCCTCCCTTCAGGGGGGCCTGCGAGCCTGCGAGCACGCAAGTGGCAATTTGCCCAAAGGGAGTCTCATCACTGCAATCCCCCTGCATCGTCGCTGCGCTCCTCTGCCGTCCCCCTTGGGAAAGGGGGACTCTCCATGGTCGGGCTCCGTTCCTGAAGGGAGGACCTCTTCTTTGGCTGTCGGGTCGTTCCCAATCCGCATCCAATGGGCTGGCCGCCAATACACTCGCCGCCATGGCTGATGATGACCTTGGCACGATCGTCCGGCGGGTAGGGATCTTCGCTTGGTCCGTGATCGGGGTCCTCCTGCTGGTCGTCGCGGCGTTCTACGTCCTCGTCGAGGGTCGGATCATCCTTGCGCCGTTGTTCCTCGCGCTCGTCGTGATCGTCATCCTGAACCCCCTCGTGACGTGGCTCGGCGACAGGGGTGTACCTCGAATCATCGGTACCAGCATCGGCTTCATCGCGTTCTTCGCCGGAGTCGCCCTTCTCGCGCTCCTGGTCCTGCCGAGTGTGACTGAGCAGGCACAGGGATTCGTGGACGAGTTCCCGATCCTGTACGACGACTCGGCCGAAGACCTCGCGGCACTTCTCGAGTCGCTCGGGTTCGAGGGTGTGGTGATCTGGGACTACGAGCGCATCGTGGACTATCTGAATGATCCTGAGAACCGGGACGCCATCGTTTCGCTGCTCCTCGACCGTTTGGGCTCGGTCACCGCAGGCATATTCGAGTTCATCCTGGTGTTCCTCATCGGTCCTGTCCTCGCGTTCTACTTCCTCATCGACCTCCAGAGCGTCCAGAACCGCTTGCTCGGCGTGTTCCCCGATCGAAGGAGGGCGGAGGCGGCACACGTCGGGCGCCAGCTGAATGCCGCGCTCGGCGGTTTTCTTCGAGGCCAGCTGCTCGTGGCGTTGATCGTCGGTGTCCTCTTGTCCGTCGGCTATCGGATCATCGGGCTCGAGTTCTGGCTCCTCATCGGGCTCATCGGCGGACTGCTGAACATCGTGCCGCTCCTCGGGCCGTGGGTTGGGGGCGCGCTCGGCGTGGCCATCGCCATCACGACGGCCGATGCGCAGACAGCCTTCTGGGCCGTTGTTGTCGCCGTCGTCGTGCAGCAGATCGACAACAACTTCGTGTCCCCGACCGTGCTGCAAGCAACCGTGCGGCTCCATCCCGCCGTCACGCTTCTGGTCCTCGTGCTCGCGGGAGCGCTCGCCGGGTTCTGGGGCGTGATCGTCGCGGTGCCGCTCGCGGCGGCGATCAAGATCGTGCTCGGCCACTGGTGGAGAACCCGTGTGCTCGACCAGACCTGGGAGCAGGCATCTGCGGAGATGTTCGAGGAGCCACAACCCTCGAAGCTCCGTCGGACGGGCGAGTTGCCCGTCGTCGTGGTCACCGCGGACGAGCAGGATCCGGACTAGGCAGAGTGACCTTCTACGACTGGGCACTCATCGCAATCGTCGCGGGGTTCGTCGTCCGTGGATGGTCCCGCGGCCTCGCCCGGCAGGCGATCGATGTCGCACTCCTCCTCATCGGGTCCCTCGTCGTGTTCCGGATCTCGCCGGTCATCGGGACGATCATCGCAGGCATGGCCAACGTGCCCTACGAGATCGGGCGGGTCGTCGCGGGTGGCCTGGTGTTCGCCGGGCTCGTTGTCGGATCGATCGTGTTGGGGAGCTTGATCTCGAACGCGCTCCACGTCGTGCCTGGTGCTGCGACCGCGAACAAGCTCGGAGGGGCGGCCATCGGCGCGGTGTTCGCGGTCGTCGTGATCGTGCTCGGGACGACGGTCGCTTCTGCATCGCCGCTGCCTGATCCGATTCGAAGCGGCTTCGGCACCGCCGTGTCCGAGAGCCCGGCGGGGTCCACCATCACGGATGCGAGGGGTCCGGTCCAGACAATGGTGTCGGCGGCGAGCGGGGAGCGCCTTTTCGGCGCGATCATCGCGGTGCGCGAGGCCGTCGGTGATCGCTTGATGGCCGGCACGCTGCCCATTCCCCTCCCGTCAGTGGGGGATGCATCGCTGCTTCCGTCCCAGGTCGACGCCCAGGAGCTCTTCGACCGCATCAACACGGAACGCGTCATCGCTGGAACGGATCCGCTCGCCTGGTCGCCGGATCTCGCGATCATCGCCGTTTCGCGTGCCACGGACGTCTACCGGTCGGGTGTTCTGTCACTCGAAGATGACCTCGACGCCGCATTCCGCGCCGCAGGGGTGCCGGGGACGACGCACACAGATCTCGTCGTCCTCGCCGCCTCCACCGACGGATTGGCCGAGGCGATCGCAGGAGCGTCCGGATATGCAGATGCGACGACAGACCCTGCATACCGCACCGCCGGGATAGGGGTGGTGGAGGGACCGTACGGGCTGATGGCCGTTCAGGTCCTGTCGGGCTGATCTCCCTCGTCCGCATCACCGAGGTGGTCGGCGGCATCCGCGGCTACGGCATCCACGGCATCGCCGGTTTCCCCCGTGACGGCGTCCCCGATGGGAGCGGTTGCCGGCGCATCGACGGCCACATCAGGCTCCCCGGGCTCTACGGGACCGCCCTCTGCGATCATTTCCGCTGCCGCCATGTCCGCCGAGTGGGACGCGGCAGCAGATTCCACAGCAGCCTGGGAACGACGTCGGTTCAGGATCGAGACAACGACGACGGCGATCGCCGCGGCGATCAGGAGCACAACCAGGGCGATCAGGACAAGGTTCGATGTCCCGCCGGAGCCGAGGTCCGAGGTCGCCGAGATGGTCTTCGAACCCGTGAAGGGGATCTTCCACACCAGCGTGCCGTCAGACCGGACCTCGTCAGCGTCGTGGCTGGTCACAGTCCCCGGCATGGACACGACGACGTTTGCGGAGAAGAACTCCTCCGTGATCATGCTCGGATCGATCGGCAGCTCTCCCCCTGCATCGCCGAGATCGGTAGGCGCAACGGTCGCGGACAGGGTCGCCGTGTCCTCATCGAACGTGTAGCTGAACGTCTCGAACACCTCACCGCCCGCAGCGGAGGAGTCGAAGGTCGATAGGTCTTCGACGGCCGTGGTGACACCGTAGAAGGTCATGTCACCTTCGGTTCGCTCCGTTGGGACGACATCGTCGCCTCCGAAGTCGGGAAGTTCGCCGAACAGGTCTTCGGGTGATCCCTCTCCCATGTCCCCGAGCAGCTCCCGGAATTCCTCGTCGAAACCGATCTCCGCTCCGACCACGGCGGACCCGTCTTCCTCGATGTCGAGGATGACGTTCGACTCGATACGGCACGCCGTGAGCACCACGGTGAGCAGGGCGAATAGGACCAGGTACTTGCGCATGATTCCCCTCGGTTTCTCAAGCGAATGGTAGGCGGTATCGTCGGTTTGCCACTCCATGCCAACAGGGTGAACTCCCATGATCGGCGATCGATCCGAGCTCCATGAGTCCTTCGTCGAGGCGTATCCGGCGTATGTCGCCAGCACGCTGGAGTCCATGGGCATCGCGGTCGATGAGTACGTCGCCGACGCCATCGTCGAGGGAGCAGCGGTCCTCGATGGCATGATGACCGCCCTGGACCGGCTCGATCCGATCGACCAGCGACACAGCCCGCTCGAGCTGTTCAGGGAAGCGCTGAGACCCGTGGATCGCGCGCTGGGGGTGGCGGGATTCCCGCCGCCGAACGCGTCGCGTGGACTCGGGGCAACGTGGGATCGGTACGGGCTGGCGCCGGGGTCCTCCCAAGTTCTCGGACACCGAGCGCATGAAGCGCACGTTCAGTGGGGCATGGCGAAGGCGGCAGTCCTCGCTCCCATCGTGAACCGACCGTACGCTCGGATCGTGGCCTCAGGTGACCTGTTCGACGCCCTGCGTTCAGCGGTGACCGACCTCGGCTACCGCACCGTGTCCCCCGACGATGGCCCACCCTCGGTGGCCATCATCGACGCCGCGGTGCCAGGCGGTCACGATGCGATCCGGCGCGCGGTGGGCGAAGGTGCCCACGTCGTCGTGTTCGGGGACGCTGTCGATGACTTCGAAAGGTCAGGCTTGCACGCCCTCGGAGCGGCGCAGGTCGTGACGACCACCGCGCTCCTGGGGGACCCGCAAGCGCACCTACCGGCCATCGCCTGACGGTGAGCCGTAGTAGGCGGCGATGGCCTCGGACAGGAACCTCGCGGCGCCGGATCCCGCCGTGTCGATGTTCGCCGTGAACCGGACATCCTCGACGTACATCCTGCCGAGACCGGTATGGATCTCCGGTGTGCACTGGTAGAAGTTGTCGGTTATGTGATCGCGGTGGGACTTCACGAGCGCTGCTGCCTCGATGCCATCCGTGTCGGCACCGTCGGCGGCGTACCGTGCGGCAGCCGTGTAGATGGCGCCGGCTTCGGCCTTGATGCGTTCCCAGTCCGCGACCCCGTAGGTGGCGGTTCGCCTCGTCGACTCGATGTAGGCGTCCGTGCCGCCCCAGCGTTCCTCGGCTTCGGCCCGATGCTCCTCGGGGTCGAAGTCCCCGAATACGGAGAGCTTCTCCTGTGGTGTCATGGTCGTTCCTTTCTCCTCTGATTCGATCGCCGAGTCGAGGCTCGCCCGTATCGCCTGCAGGTGACCGATCTGATCGCTGACCCGATCCCTGGCACTTCGCAGTGTCGCGATCGCGTCCCCGTCGTCGAGGATGCGCGCGATGTCGTCGAGTGCCAGGTCGAGCGTTCGATACGTGAGGATCAACCGGAGTCTGTCGACGTCGGTCCCTCCGTAGAGTCGGTAGCCGCTTTCTGTGCGTCCGGCAGGCTTGAGCAATCCGATCTCGTCGTAGTGGTGCAGTGTGCGAACGGAAACGCCCGAGATTCGGGCGAGCTCGCCAACGGTGATGGTGTTCATGCCGTGACCATACGCCCTCACGTTACGTGAGGGTCAAGGGGTTCTTTTCCGTGGTTGGTGGCCACGCCATGAACCGACGGGGACCTAGGCTGGTCCGCCATGGCAGTCGATCCCCGAGTCCTCCGTCCACCGCTCTGGTACAAGGATGCGGTCATCTACGAGGTGCACGTTCGAGCGTTCTCGGACTCGAATGATGACGGCATAGGAGATTTCCCGGGTTTGACGTCACGCCTCGACTACCTGAGCACGCTCGGTATCGATACGATCTGGCTCCTTCCCTTCTACCCGTCACCGCTGCGTGATGACGGTTACGACATCGCCGACTACTACGACGTTCATTCCAGCTACGGCTCCCTCGACGACTTCCGCACCTTCCTCGACGCCGCTCACTCCCGCAACATGAGGGTCATCACAGAGCTGGTGATCAACCACACCTCCGATCAGCATCCGTGGTTCCAGGCGGCGCGCCGCGCGCCGCGTGGTTCGAGCCGGCACGAGTTCTACGTGTGGAGTGACACCGACCAGCGCTATCAGG
>CAZYGP010000098.1:0-5735 GCA_964647265.1 uncultured Acidimicrobiaceae bacterium
CGCGTCAGACACCCGAACGACGGCATACAGGGCAACCATCGGAACCGGTGCGAGGATGAGCAGCGGCGACACAGCGCCGAGGAGGCCGAACACCGCGATCGCGCCACAGACTCTCCCTGCAGCCGGCCGGAATCCCGCGCGCAGGGGCGCCAAGGACATGCGGAGCGCCCACGGGAGGACCCCGAGGCCGATCAAGGTGCCGATGTGCGTGTTCCCCGCGATCCCTTGGGCGGTTGGCCCCGCCACATAGACGATGCCCGCCAGGAGGGCGGGAGCTGCTCCGACGGACCATGTTCGGAGGAGCCGCGTGATTCCCCAGATGCCGAGGATCATCGCGCCCGCACCGAGGATGTATTCGGAGACGTTTCCGACGCCGAAGGTGAGGAGCTGCGCGACCCCGGCGATCGCTACGAGCGGCCGGATCGCGATGTCGCTTCCGAAGCCAGCCGGGTTCCAGCCACCCGCATACGCCCCAAGCGCGTCCCACCCGTTGGCGGGGAACGGGAGCGTGTACCCGACGGCGGGCAACCCCTTGGACCACACCTGCCTCGCGGACAGGAGAACGAAGGCGGCTGCGAGGAGCCCGATGATGAAGGCGGGCTGTCGAACGTCGCGACCGATCGACTCGATCGAGAGGGTGTCGTCCCCGGGGAGCCGGTTCCGCAGACCGGCGAGTGAGCGGGAGACGAGCCTTCCGACGGTGACACTCCCCCTTCGTTGGAAACGGAAGAGCTCGGCGTCCCCGACCACCCTGTTGTTGCGGGCAGCCGCTCGGAGGCGAAGGGTTGATGGGAGGTTGGCGATGTTCCATCCCCAAGCCCTGGCGAAGTCGAAACCGAGCCACCTGCCGAAGAACAGCGACACGAGAACCTCGACGAATCCGATCAGGAACGCGAGGGGAAGGACCCAGGCGAGGGTCAGCCAGCCGTAGACCTTGAGCGATGCGCGCGTCCGGCTCGCCTCATCGCGCCAACCCGGGCTCACAGGCAGGGACTGGGGGAACCACACCTCGGCAGCCGGTGACACGATCACGCGTGCACCCTTGAGGCGTGCGCGCTGGGCGAGATCGATCGCAGCGGGACCTGATGGCATCGTCGGATCGAAACCATCGAGCCCGATCATCAGGTCACGCCGCACCAGCATGGACGTTCCCTCGACTGCCGCGACGTCCCTGACGACGTCGTACTGGCCCTGGTCACGCTCCGACAGATCGAGGCCCGTGTAAGGGACCCCGAAGACATCGGTGACGAGGCCGACCGACAGGAGCGCTCCATCGTCACCGACGACCTTCGATCCGACGATGCCGGCATCCGTGCGTCCGGCATCGCGCACGAGGGCGTCGAGCGAATCGGGGATGGGCACAGCACCTTCCCTGACGATCCAGATGTAGTCGGTCGTCACAGGCGTCGCACGGATCGCGGCACCGATCGTCGGGAGGGCGCCTTGCACCCCGGGACCGACGGTCACGACGTCGACCGTCTCGTACACTTGCGAGCCGATCGCCGCCATCGTGGCATCGAGGCCACCGGTGCCTTCGGCAACGACGACCGCCGCAACGGTGGCGTGCCGGATGTGGGTCATTGGCATGTGAGGTGCATTCTGGAGTCGTATCCGCCGCACGGCAATCATCGGGTGACGCTGCTGGCGGGTGGTGTCGGTGGAGCGAAGATGGCCCTTGCCCTTCGCTGCGTCCTCGATCCCGGCTCGCTGACCGTCGTCGTCAACGTCGGTGACGACACTGAACGATACGGCGTTCACGTGTCTGCCGACCCTGATACCGTCCTCTACACGCTCGCAGGAGTCGTCGGCCCGAACGGCTGGGGCCGCGCTGAGGACTCCGCGACCGTCATGACCGAGATGGCGAAGCACGGCATCGACACGCCCTTCCTGCTCGGTGACCTCGACCTCGGTCTCTGCCTCGCACGCACCGTGATGCTCAGATCCGGGGTACCCCTGTCCGTCGTCACCGAGCGGCTCGCGGCATCATTCGGCCTCGCGGATGTCCGCATCATCCCGGCATCCGACGACGACCTGAGGACGTGGATCCAGATCGACGACGGAACCTGGATGGACTTCCAGTCCTACTTCGTCGACCGGGGCCACTCCGATGCAGTCCGAGCCGTCGCGTATCACGGCTCGGTGGACGCACAGCCCGCTCCCGGTGTCATCGAGGCGATCGAATCCGCCGACATCCTCGTCGTCGCGCCGTCCAATCCTCCACTGTCCATATGGCCGATTCTGGCGGTGGATGCCATCGACGAGGCCGTCGCGACCCATCCGCGCAGAGTCGCCGTGAGCCCACTGTTCGGAGGTGTACCCCTCAAGGGACCGGCGGACGCAGTCATGCGCGGCGTGGGCCTGTCGCCCGGCACCCAAGGCGTCCTCGAGGCGTACCGCGGCCGGATCGACGCCCTCGTCGTCGACGAATCCGACGAATCCGACATGGACCTCGGCAGACCCTTCGGTGTCGACGTGATCACGGCACCGACCCGGATCGATCGTACGGAGGGCGGGTCCGCCCTCGCTGCTCGTGTGCTCGGATGGACGCCATGAGCGACCTGCGGATCTTCGGCGTCCACGGCATCGGGGAGGTCCGTCCCGGCGACGACCTTGCGGCGATGATCCTCGCCGCCCTCGAGGGGCGGGGTGAGCGCCTCGAGCCGAATGACGTCGTCGTCGTCACACACAAGGTCGTCTCCAAGCAGGAGGGGCGATTGGTCGAGATCCTCGACGAGGAGGCGTACCGGAGGCTCGTGCTCTCCGAGGCGATCCGCATCGTGCGGCGGCGTGGGGACCTGGTGATCGCACAGACCCGCCACGGCTTCATCTGCGCGAATGCCGCAGTCGATCGCTCGAACGTCGCCGAGGGCATGGCCGTCCTCCTGCCCGTCGATCCGGATCGCTCCGCCCATCGGCTGCGCATGATCCTCGAGCGCGCTTCGGGCTCGAGGATCGGCGTGATCATCACGGACACCTTCGGACGGCCGTGGCGCAGGGGCCTGGTCGATGTCGCGATCGGCGTGAGCGGCGTTCGGGTGATCGACGACCTGCGCGGAACGCGCGACACCCACGGGAACGAGCTCCATGTCACCGAGGTCGCAGTGGCCGACGAGGTGGCAGCCGCGGCCGACCTCGCCATGGGCAAGGCGTCGAACATCCCTGTCGCGATCGTCCGTGGCCTCGACATCGGCGGTGAGGGGCGTGCGACGGACCTCGTACGCCCCGCCGAGGAGGATCTGTTCCGATGACAAGGCGCAGTCGAGGACATGCCTGAGCTCCCCGAGATCGAGGCCTACCTCCACGCCCTGCGGCCCCGCATCGTCGGACGAACCGTTTCGGATGTGAGGATCGCATCGTTCTCGCTCCTGCGGACCTTCGAACCCCCTGTCGACGCCGCACGGGGCAGGGTCGTGGACGACGTCCATCGAATCGGGAAGCGGGTGAGCATCGACCTGTCCGAGGGCCTCCACCTCGTCATCCATCTCATGGTGGCCGGCCGCTTCCAGTGGAACGACGCGGCCAGGCCGATACCCAGGCGAGGAGGCCTCGCAGCCTTCGACTTCCCGAATGGCTCCCTCGTGCTGACCGAGGCGGGCACGAAGCGGCGGGCATCCCTCTCGGTGCTCACGACGGCCGACCTCCCATCCGTGGATCCCGGTGGGATCGAGGTGGCCGAAGCGGACCTCGATCGCTTCGCTGAGGCACTCCTCGCCGGGAGGCACACCCTCAAACGTGCCCTCACCGACGCTCGGAACATCTCGGGCATCGGCGGAGCATTCGCCGACGAGATACTCCATGCGGCGAGGCTGTCGCCCACCCAGATGAACACGAACCTCACGCCCGACGAGATCGCTCGGCTCTGGGAAGCATCACGGACGGAGCTCGACCGGTGGACCAGGATCCGCATCGACGAGACCGGGGACGGGTTCCCGACGAAGGTGACCGCGTTCCACCCCGCCATGGCCGTTCACGGGAGGTTCGGTCAGCCATGCCCGGTGTGCGGCGCTCCGATCCAACGCATCGTCGCATCGGATCGCGAGACCAACTACTGCCCCGGTTGCCAGACGAACGGCAGGATCCTCGCCGACCGGAGCCTTTCGAGGCTGCTCAAGGACGATTGGCCGAAGCACCTCGACGAGTTGTGACCGTCGTCAGCGGATCTGGTCCCTCCACCAACGGACGGTCTCGGCGATGCCTTCGTGCATCGGCGTCCACGCCTCCCAACCGAGGTGTGCCCTCGCAGCCGCCGCATCGAGGCACGAGCGGAGCTGCTCGCCCCGGCGACCCGCCGCCATGACGGGGGCGACGTCGGATCCCGTCGCCTCGACGACGACCTCGAAGAGTTTCGCGATCGACGTCTCCACTCCCGTGCCGATGTTGAGGTATCTCGACCCCCCGACCCTCGATGCTCGCAGCATCGCATCGGTCACATCCTCGACGAAGACGAAGTCCCTCGTCTGGCTGCCGTCACCGTAGATGGTGGGCGTTCGACCTGCGATCAGGTCACCGATGAAGATCGCGACGACGCCCGCTTCGCCGTGCGGGTCCTGGCGCGGCCCATACACGTTCGAAAACCCGAGCGAGAGGTAGTCGAGACCATAGGTGTCGCCGTAGTAGCGGAAGTACTCCTCGACGACGAACTTTGAGACACCGTACGGCGACCCCGGTCGTCGCTTCTGGGTCTCGGGTGTCGGGATGTTGAAGGTGTCGCCGAACGTCGCACCACCCGAGGACGCGAACACAAAGCGCTCGGCATCGCAGTGCCGGGCTGCTTCGAGCATGTTCAGGGTCCCGAGGATGTTGATGCGGGCGTCACGGACCGGATCGCTCACGGACAGGCGCACGTCGATCTGGGCGGCAAGGTGAAAGATCGAATGCGGTCGGAAGTCGCGGACGAGGCCGACGACCCGATCGTCCGTCACGTCGATCTGGTGGGTCGTCACGTTTCCCCGGTTGCGGGCGTCCTTGAGGTTTGCGAGCGATCCGGAGCTGAGGTCGTCGATGACGAGGACGTCGAACCCCTCGTCGACGAGCCTGTCGACGAGGTTGGATCCGATGAACCCGGCGCCACCGGTGACGACGGCACGCTGTGACGTCATATCCGCACGGGCAGTTCGGTTGCCATGAACTCCACCACCCGCGATACGACGTCCTCGAAGCGGTCAGGCCTGAAACCCGGTGCGTCGTCGTTCCAGAAGCCGTGTTCGCCGTCCGCGTAGACCACGAACGTCGTCTGGGCGATGCGCTCCCTCTGTGCGACCGATCGATCGATGTCGGCCTCCTCGTCGCCGCGGCTCCCGATGTACAGCACCGGCGTGCCGGCGGCGGCGAGGTCGTCGACGATGGCGTCGTCGAGCGGCGCCCCTACGACCGAGACCGCCACGACCCGTCCGTCGGTTGCGGCCATGCGCGCTGCGGCCGGAGCACCGGAACCGAACGCCACGACGCCGAACCCGTACTCGGCGTTCGACCAATCTGCGTTCGGGGCGCCGATGAAGTCCGCAATTGCCCTGCCGATCCGCCGGTCGGCTTCGGATTCACCCTCGAGATCGGGCGAAATGGCTGCGATGCCGTGGCGGGCGAGGACGCGACAGATGTTCTTGATACTCGAAGTCGGGGAGACATCAGGGCCGTACACGAGCACGGTGGGCCACTCGTACTGGCCGTCTGGCCGTGCGAGGTATCCACCGAACACGCGTGGTCCCGCGGGCACACTCGTCGAACCGTAGATGATG
>CAZYGP010000098.1:5745-7698 GCA_964647265.1 uncultured Acidimicrobiaceae bacterium
CTCGCCGGCCTGAACAGCCACGATCGTCTCCCACGGTGGACGCGTCGTCGCAGACTAACCGTGCCCGAGGAGGTGTACGTCACCCGAAACGAGCACCCGGATGCCGTCCGGACCGTCCACGACGAGCCTCCCGTAGTCGTCCACGTCCGTGGCGCGACCCGTGCCGGCATCCCAACGCACGTGCTCGCCCAATGTGATGCAGGCGGACCGGTACGCGTCGACGGGCCATGTATCGGGACCTTCTGCAACCAGGTCCAGCAGGGCATCGGCCCACGAACCGGCCAGGTTCCCAGCGAGTTCCTCATGCCCTGGCGAGGGAAGCAGCGCAGCGGCGTACGGAGGAGGCTCGGCCCACCACAGGTTGAGCCCCCAGCCGACCGTGACCCTGTCCCCACTCGCCTCTGCGAGGAGGCCCCCGACCTTTCTTCCGTCCACGACGAGATCGTTCGGCCACTTGCATCCGACAAGGACACCCATCACCGACTCGACCGCCCTACGTGCCGCGACACCTGCACACAGCGGAACGAGGGGGAACCGCTCGGGGGGCCATGCGCAGACGAACGAGAGTGAGGCGAACACCCCTTGCTCCGGTGCAAGCCACGTCCTGCCCTGCCGTCCTCGACCGGCGACCTGCGTGTCCGCGACGACCAGGACGGTGTCGATCCCCGTCCCGACCAGCCGCCTCGCCTCATCCTGGGTCGAACCGACACCCGCGACCCTGACGATGTCGTATGGTGTAGCCATCGGGGCTCTCCACGAGTCGAAGTGACCGTACCCGGAGAGCCTACCGGGAGGACCGGTGAGCACAGAGAAGAACATCGAGCGGCTCCGCGAGCTCAGGGCCAAGTCCCTCGAGCCGGAGAACCAGAGGGCCGTCGAGCGCCAACACGACGCAGGGAAGCTGACCGCACGCGAGCGTGTCGAGGTGCTCCTCGACAAGGGCTCGTTCCAGGAGATCGACCCGTTCGTGCGGCATCAGGAGACGGCGTTCGGAATCGGTGACAAGCGACCTCTCGGCGACGCCGTCGTGACAGGGTGGGGAACGATCGATGGACGAAGCGTGTTCGTGTTCGCGGAGGACTTCACTCGGTTCGGAGGCAGCCTCGGGGAAGTCGTGGCGGACAAGATCTGCAAGGTGATGGATCTCGCAATGGACACCGGTACCCCCATCATCGGGCTGAAGGACTCCGGTGGAGCCAGGATCCAGGAGGGGGTGCTCGGGCTGAACGGCTACGGTCGGATCTTCGAGCGCAACGTCCGCGCATCGGGCGTGATACCCCAGATCTCCATCATCATGGGGCCCTGTGCCGGAGGAGCCGTGTACTCCCCCGCCCTCACGGACTTCATCTACCAGGTCGAGGGTACGTCGCACCTGTTCATCACCGGTCCGGACGTCATCAAGACCGTCACCGGCGAAGAGGTCACGATGGATGATCTGGGCGGTGCGCATGCGCACGCCAGCATCAGCGGGGTGACACACTTCGTGGTCGCAGACGACCGCGAGGCACTCGAGGAGATCCGGTTCCTCCTGTCGTTCCTGCCATCGAACAACATGGAGATACCTCCCTTCTTCACTCCGATCGACGCGGCCGACCGCATGGACGAGGACCTCACCACGGTCATCCCCGACTCGGCGAACCAGCCATATGACGTGCGCGACGTCATCGAGAGCATCATCGACGATGGCGAGTTCTACGAGGTGCACGAGCATTACGCGGGCAACATCGTCGTCGGCCTCGGCCGGCTCGACGGGTACACGGTCGGCATCGTCGCCAACCAACCCGCCGTGCTCGCGGGCACCCTCGACATCAACGCCTCGGTCAAGGCAGCTCGGTTCGTACGGTTCTGCGACGCTTTCAACATCCCGTTGGTGACCCTCGTCGACGTCCCGGGTTTCCTCCCCGGTGTCGATCAGGAGCACGACGGCATCATCCGCCACGGCGCGAAGCTCCT
>CAZYGP010000099.1:0-7681 GCA_964647265.1 uncultured Acidimicrobiaceae bacterium
GGGCGGCATGATGACGACCGACATCGCCGCACTTCCAGTCGGCCTGTCTGCGGGCGAGGCGATCGAGGCCCTCAGACGGCTCCACGCCGAGCTCGGTTCGAACCTGCTGTACGTGTACGTCGTCGACGACGACGGACGGCTCCTCGGTGTCGTTTCCTTCCGCGATCTCGTGTTCGCGAGGCCCGGTTCCGCCCTCGATGAGGTCATGGAGCCTCACGTGGTCAAGGTGTCGACCGACACCGACCGCGAGCAGGTCGCCGAGCTCGTCCAGCGATATCGCCTGATCGCCATCCCGGTTGTCGACGGCGATGAGCGTCTGGTCGGCATGGTGAAGGTGGCCGAGGCCCTCGAGGCGATCCAGGCCGAGGCAGGTGAGGACATCGCGGTGATGGTCGGCGCAGGTGTCGAGGAGACGGTGTTCACCCCCGTGAGCAGGTCGGTGAGGCGCCGCATCCCATGGATCACGTTCAACCTCGTCGTCGGCATCCTCGTCGCTGCGGTGATATCACAGTTCGAGGCGACGCTCACCACCTATGCGGTCCTGGCCGCATACATGCCGCTCGTCGCGCTCCTGTCCGGCAACTCCGGTGCCCAGTCACTCGCCGTCATCATCCGTTCCATGGCGGTCGGGGACATTCCGCGAGGCCGCGCGTGGCGCGCGATCAGGAGAGAGGTCGCGGTAGGGCTCATCGACGGGCTCATCATCGCCGTGATCGCGGCCTCCACCGCAGCGTTCACGTTGCACCTGTTCCAGGATCCGGGGAGCGAGGCCGTAGCTGCTGGCGAGCTCGCATTGATCATCTTCGTCGCGGTGTGGATCGCATTCATCGTCGCGGGCCTCGTCGGAGCCGGAATACCCGTCGCTCTGCGAAAGGTGGGTCAGGATCCAGCGGTCGCATCGAACATCTTCCTCACGATGACCACCGACATGGTGGGTTTCGGGGGTTTCCTGGCGATCTCGGCCCTGCTCCTGCGTTGACGGTCAGCTCCCCAGCACGGTCGATCCGCTCGATGCGAACGGGCCGAGGTATGTGATCCGGAACCCGTCATCGAGCCTCGCGAAGTAGTTCGCGCTCACACTGTCGAGATCCTCCTCGGACGCCTCGGGGTCCGAGACCACGATCGCTGCCGCGGAGCTGTCGACCACATGGAGGGTGGTGACGGGAGGAAACAGCTCCACGACCTCATAGATGACGTCGTAGAGGTCGATGTCCGTCAGGCTGTCGTACGTCGTGGGATCGAGGAGGACCGTGACCTCGTCGCCGAGCCCGTCGGTTGGCGTTCGAGCGAAGATCCGGTAGTCGGGAGCTGACAACACGTTGACGGGTGCGAGGGTGGTCGTGGTTGGGACCGTCGTGGTTGGGACCGTCGTGGAAGGAGGGAGTGTCGTGATCGGGTCCGTGGCAACCGTCGTCCCAGTGCCGCCGCTCGACGAACACCCGGAGGCGATGAGTGCGAGTGCGGCGAGGCCCACAGCGAAGGGCTGCCATCGGATCATGTGACGATGCTACTTCCGACCGATCCGTCGGGTCGGCCCTGGCGCCAGGTCTCGTAGTCGACACCGTCGAGATACGGCAGGTTGTTCACCACGCGGAACAGGGCGCTGACCCTCTCGAACGTCGATTCATCATCGGACCTGGCGAGGAGCTCGGTTGCGAGGTCGAGCTGGGGCCGCCATGCCTTGATTCCCAGCGCCGTGTCGACTCGCGCCATCCAGTCCTCGGTGGCTCCATCTGAACCCCGGTCGCCCCAGAAGGCGGCGAGCCGTCGCCCTGCCATGAGGCAGCGTCGCACATGCCGAGCGAGGACCTTGTCGATCGGAGTGTCGAGGGCCACCGCCTCGGACCAGTCGGAGAACGCCTGCTCGTTCCACTTCCACGGCTCCATCGTGCACCCCCGGTAGAGGGCGTCGACGGAATCGAGAAGCCCGCTCACCCGGTCTCCCGTTCCACGAGCTCCCGGAAACCCTCGGCGAGGCGCATCACCACCGGACCACGACCGAACTCCGTTGCTCCCACGGCCGTGACGGGAAGCACCTGGCGAACCGTCGACATCACGAACACCTCATCAGCACCGATCAGGTCGCTCCGAACGAAACGGTCCTCGTGCACCGGGATGTCGGCGGCGATCGCGACCTCGATCGCCGCCTCGCGGGTGATCGACGCAAGGATGTGGCTGTCGAGGGCCGGTGTGCAGAACGCGCCGTCGGAGATCCATCCGATGGAGAACGTGGGGCCCTCGAGCACGACGTCACCATCCCCCACCAGGGCCGCGTCGTCGAATCCATTGGATCTCGCCTTGATGGTGGCTGCGAGGTTCGGACCGTACGACAGCGTCTTGGCTCCGGTGAGCTCCGATGAGCGCCCATCGGCATGCCACGGAGCGTCGAGGAGGTCGAGGCGGACCGAGGCGGGAATGTCGGGCAGCGGCTCGAGGAATGCAACCACGACATTGTCAGTGCCGGGGTGCTTCGCATCGACACCACCCGTGACGTACACCCGCAGGACGCCATCGCCTGGGGATGCGACCGACGTGCACCAGGCCTCGAGATCCTCACGCGGCGGCAGGGGGATCAGCAGGTTCGCGGCGCTGCGCTCGAGTCGATCGAGATGGCCACCCAGCCTGAACGGGACTCCGTGGTAGCACCTCATGGCCTCGAAGCACCCGTAGCCCCGCTGGAACCCGATGTCGAAGACGCTCACACGCGCGGCGTCGGGATCGAACTCGACGCCGTTCATCAGCACCGGTCCGAGCACGCGATCGGTCACGGGCGGAAGCCGTTGGTGAGGGGAAGCCGACGATCGCGACCGAACGCCTTGAGGGTGATCTTCACCCCTGGTGCCGCCTGGCGCCGCTTGTACTCGTTTCGATCGACCATCGTGGCGATCTCCCTCACGATCTGTGCGTCGATGCCTACTCGTGAGATCTCCGCTGCAGTCATGTCGAGCTCGATGTACCGGAACAGGATGTCGTCGAGGACCTCGTACGGTGGGAGCGAGTCGACGTCGCGCTGGTCGGGTCGGAGCTCGGCCGACGGCTCCTTCTCGATGATCGCCGGGGGAATCACCTCACCGCGGGTGTTCCGCCAGCGTGCGAGGTCGTAGACCATGGTCTTGTACACGTCCTTGAGCACGGCGAAGCCACCGTTCATGTCGCCGTAGAGAGTCGCATATCCGACAGCCATCTCGGACTTGTTACCGGTCGCAACGACCATGCCCCCGTGCTTGTTCGAGACCGCCATGAGCACTGTTCCGCGGATCCGGGACTGGAGGTTCTCCTCGGCTACGTTCGGGGGAGCGTCACCGAAGACCTCATCGAGGGCGGTGAGGAAGTCGGCGAACATCTCGTCGATCGGGATGGTGTCGATCCGGATGCCGAGGCGTTCGGCAAGGTCGATCGAGTCGTCCACGGACCCCTGGGACGAGTATCGGGACGGCATGGTGATTCCGCGCACCCCATCAGGGCCGAGCGCATCGACGGCGATCGCCGCGGTGAGTGCGGAGTCGATTCCGCCGCTGAGGCCGATGATGACCTCGGAGAACCCGTTCTTCGTGACGTAGCCGTGCAGGCCGGTGCACAACGCGAGATACACCTCCTCGAGGTCCTCGAGCTCTTCCGCGATCACCGGGGAGTCGATCGTGATCCTGTGCGATCGGGCGGATCCGACGTCGATCACGGGCAGCAGCGGCGCCGGGTGGCCCTCCAGTGTCACATCGACCACGAACAGATCCTCGAGGAACTCGGGTGACCTTGCGAGGATTGCGCCATCTCGGGCGATCACGACCGAACCGCCATCGAAGACCAACTCGTCCTGACCACCGACGGCGTTCACATACACGACGGCGCACCCACCAGCGGTCGCGCGATCTCGCAGCATTGCAAGGCGCTCCGTCCGTTTGAAGACGTGATAAGGCGATCCGTTGATGTTCAGCAGCACCTCCGCACCGCCAACGGCCTGGCCCGTCGGCGGGCCGTCCTCGTCCCAGATGTCCTCACAGATCGATACGCCGCACAGGACTGATCCGATGGCATGGAGCCGCATCGGCGTCCGACCCTCGACGAAGTACCTGGCCTCGTCGAACACGCCGTAGTTCGGGAGCAGCACCTTGTGATAGATGTCGACGATCCGACCCGACGAGACGATCGCGGCTGCGTTGGCCACCCGCCGTCCGAGCGAGTCGTCATCCTTACGGGCGATCTCGAGCCGGTCGACGAACCCCACCACGACCGTGGTTTCGCCAGATGCTCGCGCAATCCGCTCGAGTGCCGCCAGGTTCTCGCCGACGAAGCCGTCACGCAGGACCAGATCCTCCGGCGGGTAACCGGAGATCGCGAGCTCAGGAATCACGAGCACGTCGGCATCGTGGTCCTCTGCCCACGCCATCGCATCGAGGATCCGGGACTCATTCGCCGCGATGTCTCCCACCACGAAGTCGAGCTGCGCACCGGCAACCCGCAGGACGCGTGTCACAGGCCCTCCGTCGTCTCGACGATGAGATGATCGACGACGGCACGCAGTGCCTCCGGTTTGGATGCCCCGTCCTCGAGCGCGGCGTTGTAGGCGCGCAGCTGACGGTCCGAACTCGTGCCCTCTGCCGTGATCTGGCGAATCCGTATCACCGAGTCGAGCGATCCGAGTGACGCTGCGGCGTCACCGACGAGTTCGATGAGCTCCTCGGCGAGGTCGGCCATCGGGACGAGCTCTCCGCGCCCGAAGTCGATGAGGGACTCGTCGACGCCGTAGCGCTGCGCTCGCCAACTGTTCTCGGCGATCAACATCCTCGAGTAGAGGCGCCACCTCTGGTTGTTCAGACGCCGTTCGTAGAGCATCGCGAGCAGTGCTTGGTAGAGCGCAGCGATCGAAACGGCATCCTCGTAGCGGGTGCAGATGTCCGACGACCTCATCTCGAGGGTCGGATAGCGAGCCGAGGGGCGAATGTCCCACCACAGCTTCGTGGAGTCCTCGATCACTCCGGTCGTCACGAGCACGCCGACGTGCCGCTGGTAGTCCGACCAGTCGCTGAAGTCGTCAGGGATCCCTGTGCGAGGCAGGGCACGGAACACCGCGGGGCGGTAGCTCTTGAGTCCCGTGTCGTTGCCGTGCCAGAACGGGCTCGACCCTGACAGCGCAAGGATGTGGGGCAGGAAGTACGACACCTGGTTCATGAGGTCTATTCGCAGATCCTTGTCTGCGATCTCCACATGCACGTGCATCCCGCAGATCAGCAACCTGCGCACAACGCCCTGGAGCGCATCAGCCAGAAGCCGGTATCTCTCCTTGTCGGTGAACTGCTGGTCGCCCCAGACCGCGAACGGATGCGTGGAGGCCGAGATGATGGCAAGACCGTGCTCCTCGACGGTGTCCGAAACGAACCTGCGCATGACGGCGAGGTACTCGGCGAGTTCCGTCACATTTGCGCTGACCGGGGTACCGATCTCGATCTGGGAGCGTAGGAACTCGGGACTGGTCATGCCGACAGGTGGGGTCTCGAGCCTCGCGAGGACGGCCTCCGGGAGGTCCGCCACGAGGTCGCGCGTCGAACGGTCGACGACGAAGTACTCCTCCTCGACACCGATCGTCAGGCTCGGGCGCTCGGGAATCATCGTCGACCTCCGAGTGACAGGCTAGACCATCGAACCGGGCATCACGGAACGACGAGGAGGCCTTCCGACTCCAGGGCGAGCCGCAGCGTCCCTTCCTCACCGGGCCTCACCGACAAGGTGAGGACACCGCCGCCGCCGTACGGCGCGTGACGCATCTGGATGTCGCGTATGTCCACCCCAGAGGCCTCGAACGCGTGCCCGACCTTTGCGAGCTCACCCGGGCGGTCCGCAAGGGCCACGCGCACCTGGGCGACGGGCGATCCCAATGCACGGCGTGTGTCACGAGCGGTGGTCAACATCGTGAGGAGGGAGTCGTCCCTGCTCACGATGGCAGCTTCGATCACGGAGAGACGCTCGCGCAGCGCGCCGATCGCGTGGAGGACAGCCTCGTCGTTCGTCTTGAGGATCTCGACCCACCCGAGGGGCTCCGATGCGCCGACCCTCGTCAGATCTCGGAAGCTTCCCGCAGCAAGATCGAGGGACGCTTCGTCAGCGGCTGCGGTTGCGAGGAGGGCGCTCGCGACAACTTGGGGGAGGTGGCTGATGAGAGCGACGGCCCGATCGTGCTGTCCCGCGCCCATCAGGATCGGCCTGGCACCGAGGCCCTCGACAACCCCGATCACCGCTGCGCTTGCATCCTCTGCCGCTCCATCCACGACGACCCACGAGGCGCCCTTGAACAGCGCGGGGCTCGCTGCCTCGGGTCCTGACGTCTCGCGACCCGCCATCGGGTGCGTTCCGACGAAGCGGGGCAGGTGCCCCGACGCGGCTACGACGGCCTCCTTGACGCCGGCTACATCCATGACGACGGTGTCCGTCGCCAGGGACGCCACGATCTCGATCGTCGCCTTTGGTGGAGCTGCGACGACGACGAGGTCTGCGCCCTCGATCGCCGACGCGATCGAGTCGTCATGGGAGTCGATGAGGCCGAGCTGGATCGATCGTGCAGGGATGTCGGGGTCGGCATCGTGTCCCACGACGTACCACCCCGTCGCACGGAGTCCAGCAGCGATCGATCCGCCGATCAGGCCGACGCCGATGACCGCTGCTCTCCTCGTCGTCAACGAAACGCTCCTCAGTGTGCCGCGTAGGGGGTGGTCAGGCGGAAGGCTAGGTGCGACCGGCCGACAGGTGACGATCCCAGGGCACGCACCGATGGTCCTTGGCCACAGACCTCGATGATGACGGCATCGAATCCCTCCACCTCTTGCTGTCCGCTGCCGACGAACGATGTAGGTGGCGATCGTGGCCGCACGCCCTCCTCGCATGATGCGCGCAGGCGGCAGAGCGATCGTCAGCGAACCAGGACGCGATCGCGGAGGAACGATCATGGTCACGCTGGTCGAGGTATTCACAGCCGACCCCTCCCATGCCCGTTCGGTGTGTGGTGACAAGGCCCGCCATCGCGGCACGACTGTCCGCCGTGGGCTGGTCGGGGTACGTACGGGGTTCGACGGACGTGGGCCGCTCCATGGGTCCGAATGAGCCTCGGAGCACCGTCATGGGCGTGAAGGGCCCGACCCGGGTCATGGTCGCTGCCGCGGTCATGATGATTGCCGTCGCCGGCTGCGGTTCGTCGAGCGGGACCACCTCGTCCACGCAGGACAGCACGACGACGACCACGATCGCATCACCTCCGGCGTCTCCGCTGGTCGGATCATGGCAACGCACCGGTGGCAACTTCTCTGTCCTGCAGGGCATGATCGTGGAGGTCGACGAGACGGCTGCCGAGGGCAGGATCACAGAGGTCCCGAGGAACCCATTCCAGTTCAAGATCGGTGATGTGAAGTGGGCCTCGATCACGGCGGTGTCAGGCGATCGTTTCCGGATCTTCGACCTCAGCCGCGAGTCCGGAACGGGGTCGGCCTCGAAGGTCACCGGCGTCATCACCGTGGTGGACGGCGGGGAGACCCTCGAGGTTCGCTTCTCGTCCACGGGAACCATCCAGATCTGGACACGCGTCCCCTAGTCAAACGAGGGACCCGGGCCTCACCGCGCCTCAGCCTGTGGGCGATCATTTCGGCGGCCCTGAGCTTGCCCACGGAGTTCCTCCTACCCTCGGTCAGATGAAGCGGGT
>CAZYGP010000100.1:0-3053 GCA_964647265.1 uncultured Acidimicrobiaceae bacterium
GAGAACGAGGAGTTCGGCGTCCAGATCGATGCCCACGGCGCCCGCATCGTGGAGGTCGCCGAGGTCGGGCTCGAGAACCTGCACGTTCACGACGCCTCGGCCCCCAACCCGGCAGCTGCGTTCGCCTTGAGCAGGATCTCCCAGGGTCCCTACGGTCCCACGCCACTCGGCGTATTCAGGGACGTCAAGGCGCCGAGCTACGGGCACATGATGGAGCAGCAGATCGCAGCAGCCCAGCAGAAGCGTGGCCCGGGAGACCTCGCGAAGCTCGTGCGATCACGCGGTACGTGGGAAGTCACTGCCTGAAGCCGTTGCTCGCAAGCCGTTGCTCGCATCGCTCGGAACTGTGAGGACGTCGATGCGTTTCAGGTCGGCGTGGGACCGGGGGGTGGAGGCGGTGGCGCGGGCGGCGCTGGTGGCTCCTCATCGACTTCGACCGGCGCGTCGTACGTGTGCGTCCACGACTCGACTGACGCTGCACCGTTGGCATAGGTTAGAGCTCGGTACACCGTCGCCTTCCCGCCCGCACTCGGGGTGACGGCGTCGCCTGTGAGCCAGGTCGCAACCGAACGACCCTCGTTGTTCCCGATCAGACGCACCGTGACCGAGGTCGCGGTGTGCTCCGTGTCGATCGTCACCGGGTACGCCGTGTCGTTGCGGAATCGAAGGTCAGGGCCCGGATATCCGAGCGTCGCCTCCCTGACAACCGGGTAACGGGTGAAGTAAAGGGAGTGCGGGCGGTGGAAGACGTCATCGTATGCGCCGAAGAAGATCGCGTTGTACAGCGTCGTCGCGAACTGCGACGTCCCGCCACCGATGTTCGCTGGATGGTCACAGCAGTAGAGCTCCCCACGGATGATCGCACCGGCAGCGACGTATCCCTTGGCCTCCGTTCGTGGACCGACGTGGTCGTTGAGGCTGAACGTCTGTCCCGGCTGTACGACCACGCCGTCTGTCGCGTCCGCGATCAGCTGGATGTTGATGTTCCTCGCCTGGCCAGCGGGATGGAAGGTCGTGAACTCCGACACGACGAACACGTCGTGCTCGGGAGCCCGATCACCGCCAGGAAGATCACCGAAGGCTCCCGAGATCGGCGAATGCCGGTGATTGCCGTACACGTGGCTCACGCTCGCCGCGCCGGTCGAGAGGAGGTTTCGGAGGTGGAAGGTCGTGCTCGACGGCCTGAACAGGCCGAGAGTGTCGCCGTCGGTCCCATTCCAGGAGCCTGCAATCACGACGTCACCGGGATCACCGTATGAGAACGCGACATCGTGTGGTCCGCCCGTGAGGCTGTTCCTGAGGTAGACGGATCCATCGACGGCTCGCCGCATCCCGAACGTGTCGAGGCCGTCTCCGTCGAAGTCCCCGACGAACGGCTCATCCGAAGGGTTCCCGAACAAGAACTCGACATCGGCCGCGCCGAGCCCTGCGTCGCCGGATCCGAGGGCGTTGATGACGAAGAACCGCCCCTCCCCCGGCCGGTAGAGGGACACCGTGTCGCACCCGTCGCCATTGAAGTCCCCGGCCAGGGGGATGTCGCCGGGGTTTCCGAAGAAGAAGGACACATCGGCGACTCCCTGTGAGTTCGCATTCCGCAGGTACACGTACCCGTCTGATCGGCGATACAGCCCGGGTGTGTCGACACCATCGCAGTCCCAATCGCCCGTGAACGGCGTGTCGCCCGGATTGCCGTAGAAGAACGATGTCGTCGAGCCTGTTGCCGGGTCACGCAGGTACCAGAAACCCTGCGCCGTGTCGACGACGCCTACCGAATCGACAGGGTGGCCGGGCTCGACACCGGCCTCCTGCGCCGTCGCAGGTCCAGTCGCAACCATCGTCGCGACGACCAGGGAGAAGCCCGCCAACACCCTCTGCACGACACGTGCCCCGGAACTCGAATCGGGCCAGATCACGGTAACTCGGTCGCCATGCACGCCCTGAAGATATCCGTGCGAGGAAGACTTCGGCTGCACCCCGATGGCGCCGATACAGGTGGCATGGTGTTGGTTACCTGACAGGACCAATAGATTGCATCGGACAACATGAGTTTCACCACGAACCGACGCGTGCGCTTCGCCGCGGGTGTCATGGCAGTCAGCCTCATGCTGGTCATGATTCCCGCACCGGCACCTGCCGGCGCAGCGGCCCCAGAACCCTCGATCACCTTCGAGGGTGCAGGGTGGGGCCACGGCGTCGGCATGAGCCAATACGGCGCGTACGCGCGTGCGCTCGCCGGCCAGTCCCACACCGAGATCCTCCAGGCGTACTACCAGGGTGCCACGATCGGGACGCTCGGCCAGGGTGGCCTTCCCGTGATCAACGAGATCGTCACCAACGTCGCATCCGACATCACCTCGACGACGCTGACCGTTTTCGACGGTCCTGCGATGCCGAGAAACGGCATGATGGTGACAAGGGGATTCGGTGAACCGACCCCGCAGGCGGCGACTCTCAACACCGGTGACACGGTCACGATCGTCGATACCACACCCCTCGCAGGCAATCCCCATGGCTGTTCGATGACACTCGTGATCGGCGGCACACCCACGGACTGGGGTGTGGGCTCGTGTGACCTGACCGTCCAACTCACGACGGGCGGGGCGGAGCCGACCAACCTGGTCCGAGCAACGAACTGCCGACGACCCACGCAGTGCACGTACGGCTACGGGACGAGCCTCCAGCTCGTCGACAACGGAAGCAGCCAACGCACTGTGGGATCGACGACGTACCACGACAAGATCGGTGGCTCGGGATGCCAGGCGTGTCCCACGTATCCCGGATTCGACGTCGTCGTCTCGACGACGCCCGACGAGTACACCCGCGGCATCGCCGAGGTTCCCTACTCGTGGGGGATCAACGCTCCCGCGGCACTGCGGACCCAGGCAATCGCCGCTCGATCGTATGCCGCGTCCTTCGCGGCCAGCACGAACCATCGGACCATGGGGTGCTTCTGCGACGTCCGCAACGACGCCTCCTATCAGGTGTACGCAGGCTGGGTGGGTGGATGGCCCGAATTCCAACGCTGGGACAATGCCTCCACGGACACGAACGGG
>CAZYGP010000100.1:3063-7649 GCA_964647265.1 uncultured Acidimicrobiaceae bacterium
GGTCATGGCGCACCCAGGTGCCCCGGACGGTCCGGGAATCGTCCGCGCGTACTACTCGTCATCGAACGGCGGAGCGTCCGAATGGGTGCAGGAGAAGTGGGGCGGGAACCTCCCCTACCTCGTGTCGGTCGACGACCCGTGGTCCCTGATGCCACCGAATCCGCGCCGTTCGTGGACGTCGAAGTTCACGGCGGACGCGGTCGTCGACAAGGTCTGGGGTACCGCAGCCGGTTACTTGTTGACCGGAGCGACCGTCACCGCCCGCAATACCTCGGGGAGTGCGAAGACCATCCGCTTCCAGGCAGTGACGCCTGCGAATGAACTCGTCACGAAGAACGTCGCCGTCGGGACGGTCGCGTCGTGGTTCAACCTGTTCAGCTGGTACTTCGACATCGATGTGGACGGTCTCACCGTGGCGATACCGAGCGGCGCCGACACCGCCGCGGTCCAAGACCCGACCACCGGTATCTGGACTCTGCGTGGCCCGACCGGCGCGGTGACATCCTTCTACTTCGGGAACCCCAAGGACATTCCCTTCATCGGCGACTGGAACGGGAACGGCACCCAGACCGTCGGCCTGTACCGCGAGAGCACCGGATACCTCTTCCTGCGCAACTCGAACACCCAGGGCGTCGCCGACATCGAGATCTACTACGGCGATCCAGGTGACCTCCCGGTTGCCGGTGACTGGAACGGTGACGGCACCGACACCGTCGGCATCTATCGCCGGTCCGACAACGCGTTCTACCTGAGGAACTCCAACACCCAGGGGATCGCCGACATCGTGATCCCGTTCGGCGATGTGGGTGACGTCCCCATCGCAGGTGACTGGAACGGGGACGGCAAGGACTCGATCGGTATCTATCGGCCCTCGACGAAGGTCGTCTACCTCGTGAACGACCTCGCCAACCCCAAGCCTGACATCGTGTTCACGTACGAGGGGGCGACATCGGGTGACAAGATCGTGGTCGGGGATTGGGACGCAGACGGTGTGGACACCGTCGGCGTGTTCCGACCGTCGACGGCGATGTGGTACCTCCGCGACACATTCACCCAGAGCTCCGCGAACGTCGTCTTCGAGTTCGGTGCGGGCTACATGAACCCGGTTGCGGGATACTGGGGCAACTGAACACGCCGAGGCATCCCATACCGAGGTGACCCATGGAGACGACATCCGTCGTCATCGTCACGCACCAATCAGGGCCGTTCATCGGACCTGTCCTCGATGCTCTGGCCGGGGACGAGCTCGGACCGGACGAGGTCATCGTCGTCGACAGCGCCTCATCCGACGACACACGCTCGATCCTCGCTCATCGTGATGTGAGAACGATCCTCCTGGACGACAACGTCGGCTTCGCAGCGGGGTGCCACGTCGGGGCCGAAGCAGCGACAGGTTCGATCCTCGTCTTCCTCGGGCATGACACGACACCCGAACCCGGCTGGCTGACACCCCTGGTCGAGGCGGTGGGCCTCGAAGGGGTGGGCGCGGCGATGGCGACCGTTGTGGACTCCGACCATCCGGACCGCTTCAACACGTCAGGAGGTCACCTGACCTTCGTCGGTCTGGCGTGGCTCAGCGGCCTCGGTGACCCCGTCCCCGGCGATGAGCCCGAACTCATCGAGGTGGCATTTCCCTCCGGTGCCGCGATGGCGATTCGGGCCGAGACGTGGAGGCTCTTCGGCGGCTTCCGGAGGAGCCTCTTCATGTACCTGGAGGACACCGACCTCGGGTGGAGGATGCGCCTCGCAGGGCTGCGGGTGGTTCGCTCGTCCCGATCGCGGGTACGCCACCTGTACGACTTCTCGAGGACGCCGGCGAAGATGTACCACCTCGAGCGGAACCGGTGGGTGTTGGTGTGCACGAACTACCGAACCGCCACCCTCGTCGTGCTGTTACCAGCCCTGGCGGTCGCGGACCTCGGCGTGTGGGTCGTCGCAATGCGTGACGGGTGGGTGAGGCAGAAGATGCGCGCGAATCGCGACGCATTTCGTACACGCAAGGTCTGGCGCCTCGACCGCGCCATCGTGGACGCGAACAGGGTCATCGGCGATGCAGAGATGCTGGCGACGATGGACGCGGGAGTGTCCTCGGTTCGTCAGATCGACGCCCCACGGGGGTCACGGACCGTGGATGCCATCCTCGGCGGATACCTCGCCTTTGCCATCCGACTCGTCCGGTTTCTCGAGCGCACCACTTGAGCGCCGCATCGTCCGCGACGGCGCGAGCGCGACCGCCTCGGCGAGGTCCCTGAGCCTCTCTTCGAGCCTCGATACGGCAACAGACAGCTGGAGTTGGACCCCGAGGATCACCAGAACGGCGAGGAGGAACACCGTCGTCGTCCCCGACTGGATGCCGAGTTCATCCGAGAGGCGGTCGAGGAGGGGTCGGAACACCGCGAGGAGCACCATTCCTGACGTGACAACGAGCCACGTCACCGCGAAGCGTTCCTTCAGCATCTGCCTCCGAACGAGCACGAGGACGAGCACGACAGCCGAGACCGATATCAGGATGGTCAGCGCGCTCACCGCAGGGCTCATCGTCCCATCCTCTGTGGCTTCCCCGCGACGATCGAAACGGCCATCCTCGCAAGGTGGCCACCGGCAGCGACAGTGGACGTAGCCTCGCCTGATTCGCGTTGGTCCATCGGGACGGGTACCTGCGCGATCGACGCGCCGTATGCGTGGGCCTGCACGACCGCTTCCACGGTGTCCCCGAGGTACTCGGCCGGGTAGTTGTCGGCGAAGAACCCGAGGAGGGGCTCGGAGATCACCTTGAAACCCGATGTCACATCGTCGAGGGAGACGCCGACACGCCTCGACACCCACCAGGCGAGGAGGCGCATGGCGACCCTCCGGTGTCCCTCCGTGTCGTAGCCCTCGTCGAATCGGGAGCCGATGACGAGATCGACGCCGGTATCGGCGACTGCGAGGAGGTCCGGTATCGATTCGGGAGGGTGCTGGAGGTCGGCATCGACCTGGACCACCCTGTTGAAGCCATTCTCGACCGCGTACCTGAACCCGGTACGCATCGCACCACCGACGCCGACATTCACAGGGAGCCTGACGACGGTGGCACCTGCCCCAGCCGCCCGCGCCGCAGTCTCGTCCGTTGAACCGTCATCGACGACCAGGACGGGGAGGCCCATCCGGCGGATCCGGTCGACGACGACCGCAACCGTGTGCTCCTCGTGAAAGGCGGGCACCACGACGAGGGTCTGCTGATCGGTCATCGACCGCACTGTACCCACCCACCGATGACTGATTCGGTCGGGGATCCCTACGGGATGGCGTGTACGACGGTTCCGATGTCTGCCCACTCGAACATCGCTACCGCCTTGTGATCGGCCTGGCGGACGCACCCACCGGAGCGGTAGAACCCGAGCTCGTCCTCGGTCTGCATCGGCTGTCCGTTGGGATATCGGGGAATCGAGTGGAAGCCGTACGCCCACCGGTTCCCGAACGTTCCCGGCCGCACGAATCGCACCATGTGCTTCATGGTGATGCCCCCGTACGGTGCCCATGCGTTCACGGACTTGCTGTACACGGAGTAGGTGCCGACGTGCGGGATCCCGATCCGCCCTGACACTGCGTAGTTGTCGACGAGGTTGTCGTTCTCGTCGATCAGCCACACCTGCTGTTGGGAGTTCGAGTAGATGATCCTCTTGCCCGATCCGATGTCCGGGTACGGTGGCGGTCTCGGCGGAGCATCATCGCCGCCGGGAAGGACCCCGAAGTCGCCGGCGATCGCGGTCATGTGGGGCGATCCGTACTCGAAGGGAGCTGCGTCCGGCAGCTGGTACAACGCAGCCGCCGTTCCGAAGACGCCGACTGCACCCGGAGCTGGCCACTCCCCGATCAGCGGCTGCGTGCCGTCGGCCACTGCGATCGTCGTGGATGCGAGTCCGTGGAGGCCGGTCGTCAGATGCACGCTCTTCGTCGATGGCCTGTACACGCTGACGGTGTCGCGGCCGTCGCCGTTCGTATCGCCGACGACGGGACGGTCACCACGGTCTCCGAGCAGATACGAGTAGTCGGCGCTTCCCAGCCCTTCACCATCGGAACCGAGCTCGTTGATCACGTACACGGTGGTGGTCGAGGGGCGGTAGATCGAAACGGTGTCGCATCCGTCCCCGTTGAAGTCGCCGGCCACGGGTACGTCACCGGGATCGCCGAAGAAGAACTCGACGTCGGCGACCCCCTCGGCGTTCACGTTTCGGAGGTACACGAAGCCATCGGACTGCCGATACAGGCCAGGCGTGTCGACGCCGTCGCAGTCCCAGTCACCGACGAAGGCGACGTCACCGGGATCGCCGAAGTAGAACGCCGTCGTCTCTCCCGTGGCCTGGTCGAAGAGGTACCAGATGCCCGTCTCATCATCGAAGAGCCCGACGTCGTCTCGAGCGTGCGACGGTGCGGCGACGAGGAGTAGGAACATGACGGCGCCGATGACTGCCAACAGCAGTCGACGCGCCCTGACAACGAGGGGAATGCCCAGCATTCGATCTCCTTCCCGGCTTGTGACCCTTCCATAGCGGTGAGGGTTTCGTAGATGGCTTCGGGTCGCTCTTGCGGTCATGGTTGGGTTT
>CAZYGP010000101.1:0-7608 GCA_964647265.1 uncultured Acidimicrobiaceae bacterium
GACTCCCCTCTCGAGCAGCGGTGCGGCGGCGGCCTGCCCACCCTCGATCGTCCAGGGGGTCTCGGACACCAAGGACTCGTCGAACCCGAGGCCGAGGGTTCCGAGGCCGGCGCGATATCCCGTCACGAAGTCATTCGCGGTCGGATATCGGGTGGGACCGACGACGAGGCCGATCCGTTCGTGACCGAGCGAACCGAGATATCGCACGGCGCTCGACGCGGCATCCGCGACATTGATGCCGACCGCGGGCACCGGCGGAGCGCCGGAGAAGCCGTTGACGAGTACGACGGGCACGCCATGGTCGACGAGGTTCTGGTATGGGCCGTATCCGACCCCCGGAAGCGCGTACCTGCCGTTGACCACGACGACACCCGAGGACCGCTGTGCGAGGAGGAAGTCGAGGAAGTCCTGTTCATGCACCGTCTCAGCCGTCGATGAGCACACCATCGAGATGTAGCCGTGATGGGCGAGAACGGACTCGATGTGCTGGGCGAGGTGGGGGAAGAAGGGGTTCGTGAGCTCTGGGGTGACGATGCCGATCGCCCCTGAACCGGTGTGCTGACGATGGATGTCCTCGTACCCGAGGTCTGCAAGGACGTCGAGCACCTTGCGCCGCGTGTTGTTCGCGACACCGGGACGTGCGTTCAGGACACGGCTGACGGTGGCTTCACTGACGTCGGCGCGCGTTGCAATCTCGGCGAGGCGGGGTCTCATGCTCGTAAGCATGCACCATTGCAAAGACTTTTGCAAGACTTGCAGCAAGGTCTTGCAAGATCTTCGTTCCTGGCATAGACTCGCAGTGTCACCCAACGGGTGGCATACACGATTCCGTGATAACAGGAGGACCCGACACGATGAAGCGTCGGTACACCGTGTTCGCCGCAGTCGTCGTCGCATTCGCACTGCTCGCCACCGCCTGTGGCGATTCAGGCAGCAGCGAAGAGACGACCACCACGGCCGCACAAGAAACAACCACGACCGAGGCCACCACGACGACCGAGGCCACCACCACGACGACCGAGGCGTTGCCTCCGCTGCTCATCTGGGCGGACGAGAACCGCGCAGCCGCTCTCGAAGCGGTCGCCCCGGCTTTCACCGAGGCAACCGGCGTCGAGGTCGACATCGTCCTCGTCGACTTCGGTTCGATCAGGGATGAGGTCATCACCAAGGGCCCGGCCGGAGAGGGACCAGATCTCTTCATCGGCGCCCATGACTGGATCGGCGAGCTGGCCACCAACGGTGCGATCGCTCCCATCGACCTTGGAGCCAGGACCAGCGAGTTCACCTCGACCGGTCTCGATGCTCTCAAGTGGGAGGGTCAGCAATACGGCCTCCCGTACGTGACCGAGGCCGTTGCCCTGTACTACAACACCGACCTCGTTCCCGAGGCACCCGTCACCCTCGAAGACCTGCTCACCGCGTGTGATGCAGTCGAGGTCGACAACTGCCTCGGCGTTCCTGGAGGCAACGACGCCGGCGACGCCTATCACCACTACCCGTTCATCTCGGTGTTCGGCGGGTACATCTTCGGCTTCGATCCCGCGACCGGGTTCGACGTCACCGATGTGGGCCTCGATTCCGAAGGCGCCATCCTCGGTGCGCAACTGCTCGAGGGTCTGATCGCGGACGGGTACGTGGCATCGACGAACTACGACGATGCGAAGAACCTCTTCCTCGAGGGCAGCCAGGCCGCATGGCTGACAGGCCCGTGGGAGCTGGGAACCCTCAACGACCAGACAACCGTCAACTGGAGCGTCACCAAGCTCCCGACGGTCGATGGCAACTCGATGAACCCATTCGTCGGAGTGCAGGGCTTCTACCTATCCGAGTACGCATCGAACAAGGCGCTGGCGACGGAGTTCCTCTTGAGCTTCATCGCAACACCAGAGACGATGCTGGCACTGTTCGAGGCGGACCCCCGCGGTTCGGCGTACATCGCCACCATCGACGCAGTGTCCGGTGATCCGGTCAACGCCACCTTCGCCCTGTCGGCGGCAGATGGCCAGTTCATGCCGAACGTCCCCGAGATGGGTGCTGTTTGGGGACCCGTCGGCGACAACTTCCTCGCACTGCGCAACGCAGACATCGAGGCTGCGGCAGCCATGGCAAACATGGAGGAGCAGGTCACGACGGTCATCAACGAGGGTTGATGCCACCCGTCGCTCGTGACGGTCGAAGTGGAAGCGGGGAGGGCACACGCCCTCCCCGCTTCTCTTCGTGCAGGACACGACCGTGATGGCCATGCGTAGAATGCCGCAACCGGGGAGAGTCGAGGCGGCTTGGCGAGGACACTGAGGGACTACGGTCGGGGCTTCTGGCTTCGCCTCCTTGGTCTCGCACTTCTCGATGCATTGGCCCTGTACGCGTTCCTCGCGCTCATTTCGGATGAGGGCGCGAACCGGCTCATGATCGTCCTCCTCGTCATCGGCACCCTGTTCATCAACTGGGTGTACCTGTGGCCCAACACCCTCGCCCTGCGCTGGGTGACGCCGGGGTTGATCTTCATGGGGATCTTCGTCGTGATCCCGATCTTCTACACCGTGTACGTGTCGATGACGAACTGGCAGACCGGCAATGTGACATCGAAAGAACAATCGATCGCCTTCTTCGAGCGCCAGTCGTACATCGACCCCGATGCGGCGGGCGAGTTGTTCGACCTGTACGTGTACTCCGACGATGCGGGGGAGTTCCGCCTTCTCCTCGTGAACGACGCAGGCGAGTACCTCTTCGGGGACCCGAGACTGCGAACGGAGCCGCCCGTCGAGAACGCCGTCGAGCTCCAGGGCACCTTCACCCCCGAGGACACGGTCCCGCCCGAGGCCATCGGCGACTACCGCCTCCTCAGCCAACGCGAGATCTTCCAGCTCTCGACCCAGGTCGACTTCACAGCCCTCGTCATCGACGTCCCGCAGGGGGAAGTGGTCATCCTCGGTCTCTCCCAGGGGCGCGTCGTACTCGCGAGTCAACGGTGGATCTACGACGCCGAACGTGATGTCCTCCTCGACACGGCACTGGAACGCGAGTGCCCACCCGGCGACACCGACGCCACGGTCGGGAATTTCGTGTGCGACGACGGCGCCGTGTTGACCCCCGGCTGGGTCGCCTTCATCGGCCTGCGCAACTACGGGAACGTCTTCACGAACGAGCTCATCCGTGGGCCGTTCTCCCAGGTGTTCGTGTGGAACGTCGTCTTCGCCTTCCTCAGCGTCGGACTGACCTTCATCCTCGGCCTTGGCCTTGCACTCGCCCTCCACCACGAGCGCATGCGAGGGGTTCGGTTCTACCGATCCATCTACATCATCCCGTACGCGATCCCGGCGTTCCTGTCCATCCTCGTGTGGCGCGGCCTGTTCAACGCGTCCTTCGGGACGATCAACGAACTCCTCGAACCCGTGTACAACCTGCTGGGGATGGATCCCATTCGCTGGTTGTCCGATCCCACGTGGGCAAAGGTCACCGTGCTCTTCGTCAACCTGTGGCTCGGATTCCCCTACATGTTCCTGTTGGCGACGGGTGCCCTCCAATCCATACCTGAGGACATCCTCGAGGCTGCACGAACGGACGGGGCCTCGGGTCGCCGCGTATTCGCCAAGGTGACGTTCCCCCTCCTGATGGTCTCCCTCGCCCCACTGCTGATCGGATCGTTTGCGTTCAACTTCAACAACTTCAACCTGATCTACCTGCTCACGGCAGGAGGACCGCCGGTGCTCGGTGCCGAGGTACCCGTCGGGCACACCGACATCCTGATCTCGTTCACCTTCAACCTCGCCTCGGCAGCTGGTCGGGGAAATCAGTTCGGCCTCGCCGCGGCGGTCACCATGATCATTTTCGTGCTCCTGCTGCTGATCTCGGCATTCAGCTTCCGCTTCACGAAGCACCTGGAGGACACGTATGGCTGACGACCGTATCGTCAACTCGACGGACAGCGACCTCGAGGCGCGGGTGGAGAGCGCAGCGAAGTCGGGGGGCCAGCGTGGCATGTCCTTCGCATGGAGGGGGGCGAAGCCAGCGAAGCGCAAGCCCGTCTACGCCAAACTGTCGGCGCGAGCGTGGTTCCGTATGCTGGGATGGCGCCATCTCGTCGCGATCCTCGCGGTCCTGTTCTCGCTGTATCCGGTGATGTACATCATCTCGTCATCGCTGTCGGGCCAGGACAACCTCGCTGCGGCGACGTTCATCCCGACGACGTTCGACACCACGTCGTACGAGCTGTTCTTCTCCAATCCGACGCTCACGCCATTCGTCACGTGGCTGAGGAACTCTTGGGTCGTGTCGCTCGCGGCAGCCGGCTTCAACGTGGTCCTCGCGTCGATGGCGGCCTACGCCTTCTCCCGCTTCCGATTCAAGGGGCGCAGGGTCGGGTTGCTCACCCTGCTGCTCGTCCAGATCTTCCCGCAGTTCCTGGCGTTCGTCGCGATCCTCCTGATCATGATCGAGCTCGGGAACGTCTTCCCAGCGATCGGGCTGGACACGATTCCTGGGCTGATCCTGGTGTACCTCGGCGGGGCGATCGGCTTCAACACCTTCCTGATCAAGGGGTTCATGGACACCATTCCCATGTCCCTCGATGAGTCGGCTCGCGTGGACGGCGCACCACACGGCACGATCTTCATGAAGATCATCCTGCCGCTTGCACGTCCCGCGCTCGCCGTGATCTTCATCATCAGCTTCATCGGCATCTTCTCCGAGTTCCTCCTCGCCAGGACGCTGTTGTCATCGACACAGAACTTCACGCTCTCCGTGGGTCTCCAGCTCTTCACCACGGCCAACTTCACAGCATCGTGGGGCCTCCTGTCGGCGGCTGCAGTCGTCGGAGCGGCTCCGATCGTCATCACCTTCCTGGTCGCCCAGCGAGCCATCATCTCGGGCCTCACGGGCGGCGCGGTCAAGGGGTGAGTCCCCGGCGGCACTCTGTCGCGTGGAGTACGATTTGATCATGCGGTACCACCGCGCGGTCACCGTGGTTGCTGGCGTGACACTCCTCGTCGCAGCGTGCTCGACGCCATCTGAGGCTCCTTCGCCGTCGACGACTGCGCAACCCACCACGTCCTCGACCTCGACCTCGGAGCCTCCTTCGACCACGACCGAGGCTCCGAGCGGATTCCACCCCGTCGAACCCATCGCCGTCCAGCCGCCCGGCCCGCGCCCGGGGTCTGACGGCGCCTCGGGTTCGGGATGCTGGACCGGCTCAGGTGACCTTCCCGACGGCGAGTGGTTCGGCTCCCTGCAGGTGGTCGGGACGGAAAGCGTGACCGTTGATCTCGCGTGCTTCTGGTTCGGCGACATCGCCTATGAGATCGGCGAGGCTATTGGCCAGGAGGTGACGAACGACTACTTCATCACCAACAACAGTGACCCCGACCGCTCGGTACCTGTGGCGAGCGACGCGATCGTCTGGACCATCGCCGGGGACCCGACCGAGGGCCACTCGGCCGTGCCGCTCGCATCGTGGCCGAGCAGCGAACCGACATACGTGCAGTGCCCGGGCGATGGATGCCTGGTCTGGTTGTACGTCAACGGTGGCCTCGTGACCGAGGTTGTCGAGCAGTACACGCCCTAGCGCGTCGAGACAGACCCGCTCGGCTCAGTTCATGAAAACGAATCGCACTTGCGCGAAGTCATCCGGTCCCAGATCGTCGAGGCTTCCCGACGTGACGGGCACGGCAGGGGTGAGCATCTCGCCCTGGACGCCATCGTCCGGCCAGAGGAGGTCGATGATCCTCGTGGCGTTCAGCGAGCCGTCGGACCCACCGAGGCGATACTGCTGCGCGCTCGCCTCGACGTCGCGGATCCGCCGCACACCCGACGAGGGGAATCCCTCCTGGGACATCAGGGCAACGCCATAACCCCACGTGGCGGGGTCGCCCTCGGGGAACAGGTCGCGAGCAAGACGGGCGACGACCCTGCCCTTGTCACCGAACACGAGGATGGTGAGGGTCGGCTGCGTCTCGTTCACATCGTCGTCGCTCGTGGCCGTGAACAGGGCAGGTTCCCAGCCCTCGATCGTCAGGGCTCGCTCCCATCCCGATCCCGCCTCGAACGCGGCGTTCCTGCCGTCGATCATGCGTCGCGATCCGGAAGGGGAACCGGGGTCCGTATCGACATAGACATCGAACGTCTGAATGCTCAGCCCGGTCGGGCTGTCCCACGGGTTCGAGATCGGAGCGGAGACCGTGAACTCGAAGACGATCTCGTCACCTGAGAGGCCGACGCTGAACGACGTCAGGTCGTATGAACCCGGCTGGAACACGGTGTCTGTCGGGTACGTGTAGCTGCCGGGGCCGACGTCATCGCCGGTCGGGTCGTCGACAGCGAAGACGACTTCGACGTTCGAAATGTCAGGAACCTGGATGGCACCCCTGCCGGATGCCGGTGCGATGGCGTTCTCACCACGCTCGTCGACGATCGCAAGGATGGAGATGCGGTCGCCGACACCCAGGGCACCGAGGGCCTCGAGCGGGATCGCAAACTCGACTGCGCCGTCACGGAATGCCGACTCGAGTTCGATGCCCTCGTCGAAGAGCGCGTCGACGTCGTCAGGGGGTGACGTCGGCCGGTCAGGGAGCGAGACACGTCCTTCGGAGATGCGCATCACGTGGGAGGCGTCGAAACCAAGCACGCGTGCCTCCTCGATGGAGGCCGCTCCGATACTCAGGCCCGTCGTGAGCCCCGCAGACGGAACACCGAGGTAGACATCGGTGACCGCGTCACCGATCGCGTCGATGCGCAGGTACAGGTTCGCTGCGTCGAACACCCAACGAATGGGATGTTCACCGTCGTACAGACCACCGAGGCCCCATGCGCCCTCGTCGAACCGTCCAATGGGGATCGTCACGAGTTCCTCGGGTGTCGAGTCAGGCTCGGTAGCAGGATCCGGGATGATCGGTACCCGAATGAACGGTGGTCGGTCGATCCCGAGCGCGTCATACACCTGCCCGAGAAGCTCTCGATAGGCTCGATCGAAGTACCCGTCGTCCCCTGACTCCTGGTCGCTGCCGTACCACCAGAACCAGTCGCTGCCTTGCGCGAAGAGCATGGTCTCGAACGCCTCCGCATACGCCTCCGGAGCCGCGTCCGGCTCGGCCCTGCGCAGGTCGTCGCGTACCTCCCACAGGTAGTCCCATGCGCGAGCCTCCTCGCGCTCCCCGATCCACGTGGCGAAGTTCGGCTGGAACCACGATGCGGGGAACACGTCGGGCAGTGGTTCGAAGGAGTCGGGGAAGGCCTCCAGCAGCTGGGTCGGGGTGACCGTGGTCAGCCAGTCCGCCGTCGTGAGTTCCGTGTAGAGCGCATCGAGGAAGTCGATGCCGTCGTTGTCGTAGTTCTCCCAGGCGTTCTCGCCGTCGACGACGATCGTCACGACGCGCAGGCCGTCATGGTCTGTCGCGTCCATCCGTTCGTGGATGTTCGCCAATCGGCCCATGAAGTCGTCTGCTGCGGCCTGGGCCGGGGAGCCCGAGTACTCGAACCCGATCCGATCGGCGAGTTCGACGTCCCTGAAGAAGATGGGGAGCTGTGCGACCCTGGAATGCTGGGCGGCGTACGGCCTGTACAGGACGTCCGCCAGTTCCACCGTTCCGTTCGAGTCACGGTTGAACGATCCGATGC
>CAZYGP010000102.1:0-1969 GCA_964647265.1 uncultured Acidimicrobiaceae bacterium
TGCGGTGAGGCTTTGGGTTCAAGTCCTACCGGGCCCACAACTGGTGGTTCTGCGGCGAGATGATCACCTTGTCGCTGTTGTGCGAACACTCGAGTGGTGTCTTCGACGAGGTAGGCACCGGTCTCTGGTTCTGCGAGTGTTCAAGTGGTTCTGCGGTGAGGCTTTGGGTTCAAGTCCTACCGGGCCCACAACTCGTGGTGCTCCGACCCGAGCGAGGTGAGCCGACAATGTGCTCAGGTTTTCGGGTCCGATGAAGTTCTCCGACCTGGAGACCTGTGGATACTCGGGTCGTTTCGGTTACGATGCGCCGACCCATGCGGCACCGATGCGTTGGCGGGGTGTGCTGTGGGTGGGATTAGCATCCGTGCCACATTCGGCACAACGGACGCCTGGAGGATGTGTGCGAAGATCGTGGATACCGGTCGGATTGCTCTGGCTGGGGTACACCGTTCTCATGATCTGGGCCGTCGCCCAGTTCAGTTGGCTTCCTGCCCAGTGGGCCGCGGAGGCCGAGGTCGTCGACGAGGCCATGGTCCTGCTCCAGTACCTCGGGGCTCCCGTGATGGCACTCGTCCTCGCGGTCATGACATGGTCCCTCATCGGGTGGCGCTCGAACGGGGCCCAGCGCGAGGATGGGCCTCCCCAGCGCGACAATCGGGTCGTCGTGACGACATGGCTGGTCATCACCTCCGCACTCGCCATCTTCGTGGTCATCAACCCCGGATTCGTCGGCCTTGCGGAAATCAGGGGCGAGCCGAACGCCGACTACGCGATCGGCATCGAGGGCGCACAGTTCTTCTGGACGGTCACCTACCCGAACGGCGCAGTTGCCCTCGACGAACTCGTCGTACCGGCACACGCTCGAGTCCGCTACGACGTTTCGAGCGTCGACGTGAACCACTCGTTCTGGATCCCTGCCTTCCGAATCAAGATCGATGCTGTCGCCGGCTTGACGACACAGGCGTTCGCGACGGCCGAGGCGGAGGGTGGTATCGACGACGACATCAACCTCCGCATCCAGTGCGCTGAGCTGTGTGGCGCCGGCCATGCCCAGATGGCGATGCCCGTGCGGGTCGTGAGCGAGACCGAGTTCAACGAGTACATCGAGTCACTGTTGGAGAGTGAGTGAAGTCATGACGATGGTTGAGGAACCACCTGTTGGGGCCGCCACCTCCGGTAGGGGAGTTGCGCTGCCACCCCGCACCTCGAAGAAGGGCCGCCCGAAGGCCCATAGACCGTTCAAGTACGTGGTGCGCGGCACGCTCCTCGCCGCTGTCGGGTACGTGGCAGGCGTCGCGATCGCCATCGGGATCCGCGGGGGAAGCCCGACCGACGAGATCGTGGTCATCGTCGGGTATGTCCTCGCGCTGCTCGGGTGGCTTGCGGGCGTCGGCGGTATCGAGGCGTTCGGCAGGCAGTGGGTCGGGAAGACGCCCGAGGTTTCAACGGACAAATCGTGGGGTCGGTACTTCGGATTCAGTGTCGACCACAAGGTGATCGGGATCCAGTACGGCGTGACTCTGATCGCCGTGCTCCTCATTGGTGGGATCTCGGCGATGATCATGCGCATCGAGCTCGCCTCACCCGGTATCGGCATCGTCGACCTCGACGACTTCAACAAGATCGTCTCGATGCACGGAATCCTGATGGTTGCCGTGGCCGTCGCCGGTGTCATCGGCGCCTTCGGGAACTACGTCGTCCCGATCCAGGTGGGCGCGGCGGACATGGCGTTCCCGCGGATCAACGCCCTGGCGTACTGGCTCCTTCCACCCGTCGCTGTCGCACTCCTCGCGGCACCGTTGCTCGGCGCATTCAACGCTGGATGGACCGCATATGCGCCGCTGTCGGTGACGAACGAATCGGGCCAGATCCTCTTCAACATGGCGATCATCACCTTCGGTCTCGTGTCGATCCTCGGCGCCATCAACATCCTCGTCACGACCATCACGATGCGCGCACCCGGAATGAC
>CAZYGP010000102.1:1979-7501 GCA_964647265.1 uncultured Acidimicrobiaceae bacterium
ACATGGGGAAGGCTCCCGATCTTCACGTGGGCCGCTTTTGCCACCGCGCTCCTCGCCTTCACGGTGACCCAGTTCTTCGCAGGTGCTCTCGTCCTCGTCACGATGGACCGGGTCGCAGGAACGGCGTTCTTCACACCCGAGGTTGGGACCTCGCTGCTGTACCAGCACATCTTCTGGTTCTACTCGCACCCGGCCGTGTACATCATGGTGCTTCCCGGCTTCGGCGTGATCCTCGAGCTCACGACGACGTTCGCCCGAAAGCCGCTGTTCGCGTACCGCGCCGTCGTCGCATCCCTGCTCGCCATCGTCGGGTTGTCCGTCGTCGTGTGGGCACACCACATGTTCACCAGCGGCATGGCCGACTTCCTCCACGGTCCGTTCATGATCCTCACCGAGGCGATCTCGATTCCGACCGGTGTCATCTTCCTCGGAATGATCGGGACGCTGTGGCAGGGCCGGTTGTGGTTCCGAACGCCCCTCGTGCTCGCGTTCGGGTGGCTCTTCAACTTCCTCATCGGTGGCATCACCGGGATCTTCCTCGCCGACGTCGCGACCGACATCCACCTCCACGACACGTACTTCGTGGTCGCACACTTCCACTACACGATCGTCGGTGGAGCGATCTTCGCCCTCCTTGCGGCGACCTTCTACTGGTTCCCGAAGTTCACGGGTCGTATGTACAACGACACGCTCGGGAAGGTGTTCGCCGTCTGGGTCACGGTTGCATTCAACGCCACGTTCATCCCCCTCTTCTGGGCTGGCATGAATGGTATGAATCGCAGGATCGGGGACTACCCGCCAGCGTACGAAGGTGCGAACAAGTTCGCCTCCGTGGCCGCCCTAATCCTCGGTGCGAGCTTCCTGCTGTTCGTCGGGAACCTCGTGTACTCAGCCATCTGGGGGCCCAAGGCAGGACCGAACCCGTGGAACGCGCGCACGCTGGAATGGCTCGTCTCGTCGCCTCCACCGACGCACAACTTCACCAGCCAGCCCCGTGTCGTCGGCCACCCGTATGACTATGGAATCGAAGGGTCCGTGCACGCGTATTTCCCCGCTGACCAGACATCCCCTACGGGTGACGGCTCAGGTGGCGGCCCGCCTCCGGACCCCGAGTCGGAGGAGGCACTCGTATGACGACCGATCAGGTCGCCATCGACAAGGCGTCACTCTCCAAAGCCACGCGCAAGGGTCTCATAGGGGCATTCTGGTTGGCGGTCATGACGATCGTCGAGTTCATCATCGCCGACATCGGCAACGGTGAACCGTGGGCCCTGTGGGCCCTGCTGCCGTTCGTACTCGCCAAGGGATGGATCATCCTCGACACGTTCATGCACATCCGTGCCCTGTGGAGCGAGGACCACTGATGACGACCCTCGACACCGCGCACCACGAGGCTCCGGGCCATGACGACGTCGGCCACGACGAATACCACCAGGACATGTCGTTCCAACCCAGGGCGAACCGCATTGGGCTGTGGATGTTCATCTTCTCGGAGTGCTTCCTGTTCGCCTCGTTCCTGTCCGCGCGGTATTTCACGACGGGCACCGAGAGACCGGAGGACCTCAACCAGATCCTCGCCCTCGCGGTCACCATCGTGCTGCTGCTCTCGTCCATCAGCGCCTACCTCGCCGAAACGTCGATCAAGTACAACCATCGCCGGAACTTCCTCGTCTTCACGGCTGCGACGATCGGTCTCGGCCTTCTGTTCATGGTCGGCGTGTCGATCGAGCTCCACGAGGCCACGCTGCATTATCCGCCTGGAACGGCCTACGGGTCTTCGTACTTCATGCTGATCGGCCTTCACGCGTTCCATGTGATCACCGGCCTGATCGCCCTTCTGATCGTATTCAGCCTCGGGTTGAGGGGTCACTTCGGATCCACGCAGTTCTGGGGTGTCGAAGGTGTCGTGAAGTACTGGCACTTCGTCGACCTCGCTTGGGTGCTGATCTACCCGACCCTGTACCTCTTCTAGATGACGACGACGCCCCTCCTGCCTGCGACGAAGCAACCCATCTCCCAGCGGCGCCGGATCATCGAAGCCGCTCTCATCTTGACGGCTGCGACGTTCGTGGTCTTCGCGCTGTCCTCGATCGCCCTCCTCATCTACACCCAGGGATCGCGCGATCCGATCGTCCACACGATCGAGATCCCGCTCGGCTCATACGACCTGATCCTCCAGGGTGAGAACCCCCTCGAGATCCCACCCACCTGGACGTTCTACGCGGACGACACCCTCGTCCTCGACAACCGTGACGACGTCCCACACACGCTGGGGAACTGGGTCGTTGCACCGAACACGATCCAGTCGTTCGAACTCCAACCCGCATACGGTGGCGTGTTCGCGTGCACCCTGCACCCTTCTGGCGGCATCACCCTCAACGTCCAGCCACGTGCGTACGACTTCTCGATCATCGCGTTCCCGACCTTCGGCTTCGGGATCGCCCTCGGTATCGTGATCATCATCGGCCTCAACGTCATGCGGGCACTCGATCGCGACGAGGACGACTGGCTGCACGAGGGGGTCAACGGTCCCATCCGAGATCGATCCGCGATCGAACAGGAGATCGCCCAGGACCTCGCCGTCCGCGGCGAGTAGATCGGGCCGTCCACGGTTCCGGGTCTGGAAGGTATCGCCGGCCATTGGCGTTGCCTCACCGAACACGAAAGGAACCGCCATGCAGATCTTCGACCTCCCCGACAAGTGGGACGAGACACGTTCCGCCCTCCAGAAGTATGCGCAGGCACTCACCGCGTTCCCCCGTGCCGCAGCGCCCCCCGAACGCCGATGGGCCCATATAGCGATGATCCCCACGGCATCGGGTTTCGCGACATCGCCGGTGCCATTGGCCGACGGAACCGAGCTCGTCTCCAGCCTGGACTTCGACGATCACCTCGTCCTCGTGCAGGCAGGGACCGACGAGCTGATCGTGCCGCTGGCCGCCGGATGGGCCCCGACGCGCCTTGCCATGGAGATCGAACGGCTGACCTCGCACCATGGATCCGTGGTGGCTATCGACCATGACAGGGTCACCGACACGGATGCCCAACCATACGATCGGGAGGCCGGTGCCGCATTCGCATCTGCGGCACGTACCGCCGTCGATGCCATGAACCGGGTCAACTCCGCCATCAGTGGCGAGATCACAGGCCCGCACCTGTGGTCCCACGGATTCGACATAGCGACCGAGTGGTACTCCCCGAAGGTCGTCGACTACGAGGGTTCCGACGCCAACGCCCAGATCGCCATGGGCTGGTACCCGGCGAGGAACTCGTACCTGTACGTCAACCCATGGCCGTTCGATGAGGACTTCGCGGCAAGTGCGCTGCCCGCCGGGGCGGTGTGGCATCGTGCAGGATGGCACGGCGCCAAGTTGGACATACCGGTTGACGGCGCCGTCCGCGTAGAGGACGCCGTCGCTCTGGGCCTCGCCGTCCATGCGATCGCCGGGCAGTCGCTTCAAAGGTGAGTGCATCGATCGTCCCGCAATCTGTACCGGTGTGGTAGACAAGGCGCATGGCATTCCCCAAACCGTTCTATCGCTGGCGCCCACACCCCTGGCACGGGCTCTCGGTCGGCGCCGACCCCCCGCGCATCGTCACCGCATTCATCGAGATGACGCCGCTCGACGTCATCAAGTACGAGGTCGACAAGGAGACCGGCTACCTGACGGTGGATCGACCGCAGTCCGGATCGAGCTCACCACCGTCGCTGTACGGCTTCATCCCACGCACGTACTGCGGTGAAAGGGTCGCGGCGCTCTGCGACGAGGTGGACCGTTCAGACGGCGACCCCCTCGACATCTGTGTCGTATCCGAGCGTCCCATCGACCGAAGTGAGATCGCGATGCAGGTGAGGGTCGTCGGCGGTTTCCAGATGATCGATGGCGAGGAGGCGGACGACAAGATCGTCGCGGTGCTCGACGTCGATCCCGTGTGGGCAAACGTGCGCGAGCTCTCAGACCTCCCGCCGGCGATGGTCGATCGGCTGGAGCACTACTTCCTGACCTACAAGGTCCTTCCCGGCCGCTCCGGTGACGTACGCATCCCCCTCGTCTACGGAGCCTCACATGCGCGTGCCGTCATCGAGGCCGCGATGGGTGATTATGCGGACCTCTACGGCGCCGATGGAGGCTGACACCCCGACAACGACCCCTCCGGTCACCGTCCGCCCGTTGACGGACGAGGAGGTCTCCTCGCGTGTTCGTGCAGGTCGCTCCAATCGGACGGAACGCACCGAATCCAGGTCGGTCTCGAGCATCCTCAGGGCGAACATCCTCACTCGATTCAACGCCATCATCAGCGCGATGGTGGTGGTGATCATCGCCTTCGGCCATCCCATCGATGCGATGTTCGGCATCGTCATGGTCATCAACGCGTTGATCGGCATCGTTCAGGAACTCCGAGCAAAGTGGACTCTCGACCGCCTGACGCTGTTGGTCGAGCCGAAAGCGACGGTGGAACGAGTCAACGGTGTCACGGAGATCCCGGCCGCTGACGTCGTCATGGACGACATCGTGGTCGTGTCCCGGGGTCATGCGATCCCGGTGGACGGAACCGTGATCGACTCGGCAGGTCTCGAGGTCTCCGAGGCCCTCCTCACGGGGGAGGCCGACCCCATCATCAAGCAACCGGGGGCGCCCGTCATGAGCGGCAGCTTCGTCGTCGCCGGGACCGGCCGGTTCCTGGTCACGGCCGTCGGTTCGGACTCGTATGCGAACCGCCTCGCTGCCGAGGCCAGGAAGTTCACGCTCGCCCGGTCCGAGCTTGCGGCGTCGATCGACCAGATCCTCAGGATCGTCACATGGCTCCTCATCCCGACTGCGAGCCTCCTGCTGTGGAGCCAGCTCCAAACCGACAGGTCCGTGTCCGATGCCGTGGTCGCAGCCGTTGCAGGAGTCGTTGCGATGGTCCCCCAGGGCCTGGTTCTGCTCGTATCGATGGCGTTCGCCGTGGCAGTGGTACGCCTCGGGCAGCGCAATGTGCTCGTGCAGGAGCTCCCAGCCGTCGAGACCCTCGCACGTGTCGACGTCCTGTGCGTCGACAAGACCGGCACGCTGACGGACGGGACGATCAAGCTCGTCGAAGTGGAGGATTTCTCCGCTGGCAGATTCGATGTTCGGGCAGTTCTTGGAACGATCGCAGCCGCCGACCACGATCCGAATCCGACCATGCAAGCGATCGCCGATAGGTTCGACGATTCCCTCCATCTGACGCCGACGGCAAGGATCTCGTTCTCCTCAGAACGTAAGTTCTCCGCCGTTGCCTTCGACGACGGCTCCGCATGGGTTGTCGGGGCCCCTGAGTTCGTGCTTTCCCCGCCCATGGACGCCGCCATCGCCGACGGAGTCAACGCGGCGTCTGCGGTAGGGAGACGAAGCGTCGTGGTGGCTGCGACCACGCCAGATCAGGTCGGGGACGGCGCGATCGTCGATGCGGAGCCGGTGTTCCTGCTTCTGTTCGCCGAGCATATCCGACCGGACGCTGGCGACACGGTCCGGTATTTCACTGAACAGCAGGTCTCC
>CAZYGP010000103.1:0-1919 GCA_964647265.1 uncultured Acidimicrobiaceae bacterium
ACGAACACAACAACGGCCACACCGGCGACGAGACCCACCAGCGCGCCGACACGACCAACAGCACCAGCACCGAACACGCTCAACTGGCCGGATAACCGTCGCACCGTCAAGACTTCTCCTCCTCAGGTGAACCGACCCTACCCCACACACACCCACCCGAACAGGGCCAATCCACTCATCATGAGGGCGCTCAGACACCCACTCCGAGGAGGTTTCAGTCCGTGACCGCTCGAGGGTGTTGCAACATGTGACTCTGCGCTCGCTGAACGCGCTGATTCACACAACCGACGTTCGGAGTGGGATCACCTGGGAAGGAGCTTCAGGACGATGTTCGTGGCCAGTGAGAGCAAAAGGCCAATGATCAGCACCACCGCAGGAACGAACCAGACCGAGGTCACCCGTTCGGTGCCAAGGACGTCCCCCCATGTCCCCGCCACCTCGAATGCCGACGGTCCGAGCGGCACGCAGCCATCGGTGGGCGCGAATCTCACGGCTGCGACATCGAGACCGCCGCCCAACCTGAGTCCGTAGCACTTGCCGAGCGAACTCGGCTCAGGATCAACGAGCACGGAGACCGTTCGTCCCGAGAGGGAGAATTCATACACGCGCATGCCGCTGGCAATCGCGGCATCCTCGAGTGGTACGCCGTCCTGCCAAACGAGGGCGTATGCCGCATCCAGCCGATCAGCGATCTCCCTTGCCTCGGCATAGCCCGGGTTGGGCACGTCACCGAACGGCGTCAGGGCGACAGCGACCAACAGGGTGAGTGCGATCAGAACGAGGTCGCGTCGGATCGCCCGCCTTGCTTCGGGGCTCCTCGGGCCCCTTGAACCACCTGGTGTGTTGCCAGGAGTTCCGGCGCCGGAGAGGCGCCGTGCCCGATGCTCGATCGAGAAGTGGCTCAGGTCGTCGTCGGTGGAGCCACCGTCCCCTTGTCTGGTGCCCGTCAGAGGAGGCCTCCGCTCTCGGAACGAACCCGACTGTCGAATCTGGTCGGCTGCCCGAATCCCTGCCGTGGCATGTCCGGGCTCCCCGGTCACGAAGCATACGCCTTTGGCTCGTCGGCAGGAGCTGGGATGGCGATGAATATTCTCTGTGGATCATGCGCGCATGTAGACGAGGAAACCCCCACGGTGTGGGGGTTTCCTGTTGTGGGCGCTACTGGATTTGAACCAGTGACCCCTGCCGTGTCGAGGCAGTGCTCTACCGCTGAGCTAAGCGCCCGGGTCGGTCGCCGGAGATCGGTAGATACCTCCGGGTTCCCCGATACCGCAACGTTCGAGGCGACGCCGGGAATCGAACCCGGGTACAGGGTTTTGCAGACCCTTGCCTAACCACTCGGCCACGTCGCCAATGGGAAGGGCGGTCACGCGGACCGCCCTCTTCGAGCGGACGACCGGGTTCGAACCGGCGACCTCAACCTTGGCAAGGTTGCGCTCTACCAGCTGAGCTACGTCCGCGTTGCGGCGATGGTACCACCGCGTCGGTCCTTTCTACCTCCGGGTTGGTGGCCCATCGTGGCCAACCACTTGCACGGGGCTCTTCGCATCACGATCGCTGTGGGCTGCCTTCGGGGCACGAGTCACGGCGATCGCCAAGGCAGATATCACCTTATCGAGCCGGGAGAGCCTCGGCCGGTCGTAGGCGTAGTCCCACCCATGCGAGAGCAGGAGCATCACCAGGCCGACGAGCTCCCGAATGGTCAGCATGAGCACGACGAGGCCAACGGCGAACCAGGCAACCCTACCGTTCGAGGTCCCCGGCCCCGCAAGGGCGAACGTGGGTATCACGACGAGCACGCCTGCGAGCGCGAGGACGGCGTGGCGGATCATCTTCGTCCGCCTCGTCACCATCATTCGATGATGGATGGCTGCGGCCTTCGCTGCCTTGAGGCTGTCGAAGTGGGCATCCTCGATCGT